>JBEDGK010000065.1:0-14700 GCA_041174665.1 Pseudomonadota bacterium | reverse complement strand
TACTGCTGCCAGAGCAAATAGAGAAACTGAGCCCTGAGCAGATCGGCGGTATCCGCGCTACGAGTCTGGGCGGGCTGACGCCTGCGGCCATTGCGCAATTCGATGCTGCGCAATTGGCGGGTTTGACGATCTCGCAGATACCGAGGCTGAGCGCAGCACAAGTGCAGGCAATGGGTCTGGACGTGACTGGCTTTGGCACCACTCAAATCGGTGCAATGAATCTTCAGCAACTGGCCGGCATGACCTCGCCTCAGCTGGAAAGCCTGTCGCCAGAGCAGATTGCTGCCATCAAGCCTGCGGCACTCGCGGGGTTGACCGCAGATCGGATTGGCAGCCTCAGCGCAACGCAAGTGGCTGGATTGACCGGCCCCCAACTCAGCAGGCTGACAAAAGCACAGATACAGGCGATGGATCCCAGTGATATCGCCGCAATTTCCGTGATCAGCATACCCGGACTGGAGCAGCGCCAGATCAGTTCACTGACGCCCGAGCAGCTCGCGCAATTGACCGCTGAACAAATCGCGGCCATGAAACCCGTGCAGTTGGCTTCTTTTACCGGGGCACAGCTGAAACTGATACCGAATGATCAAATCGCCGCGATGACCACGGCTCAAATCAAAGGTATCGCTCCTGCGGCGATTCCCAGTCTGACGGAAAGTCAGATTGCCGCGCTGGATGTGGACAAGCTCAACGCACTGACCCAGGCACAGATACAGGCGCTCACGCCGTCACAGTTATCTTGGCTGCCAAAGGAAAGTTTTCAAGAAATGTCTGGCAGCGTGATCGCACTGCTCACACCCAAGCAACTGGGATCGCTGACTGCTGATCAGCTGACGGTGATGAATTACCAGCAGCTGGATTCGCTCGCGTATGCGCGAAAGCTGGGGCTGTTGTCCAAGGCGCAGATTGCTGCGGTCGATCCGATTACTTTGGGAAGCGTGGATAAGTCCACGATCACCAAACTCAGCGCAGCACAGATGAGCGCCCTCACGCCGGAGCAAGTGGCTGCGCTGACACCGACGCAGATTGTCGCGATCGATGCGACGGATATTCGCGCGATGACCGGCGAACAAATCGCGGCCATGACGCCGGCGCAGGCTGCCGTACTCACCACGGCACAGATTTTCAATCTGGGCACCCGGCTGATTCGAGCGCTAAGCGTGGACGCACTGGCCAACATGTCGGTCACGCAGATTGCCAGCCTCAGTGGTACGCAGGTCGCCAACCTCACCATGGAACAGGCAGATTCTCTGGTGGACGAGCAAGTGCTCGCGCTGGGCAGCAAAGCCGATAATCTGTTCTTCAGTCCCATGGTGCTGGACTTGAACAAGAGTGGAACCTTGAGCGTCTCGGTAGACAACGGTGCCCGTTTCGACCTGAAAGCCTCTGGCGCCTTGCTCAAAACCGGTTGGGTGGAATCCGGCGACGGTCTGCTGGCGATGGACCGTAACGGTGACGGCATCATCAACGATGGCTCAGAACTGTTTGGTGACAGCACCCGGCTACCGAACGGCAAGCCCGCGGCGAATGGTTATGTCGCACTGGCAGCGCTGGATAGCCATCGCGATGGCTCGATCAACGCCAAAGACGCCGCCTGGGACAAGCTCAAAGTCTGGTTGGACAAGAATGGCGATGGTCGTACCGATGCCGGCGAACTGTTGTCGCTGGCCGACGTCGGTGTCACGTCGATGCGGCTCAACCCCAAGGCTTCTTCAGCGGTGGAGAACGGCAACAAGGTCGCGCTGGTGAGCAGCTACACCAGTACCGATGGCAGCACGGCATTGATGGCCGATGTATGGTTCCGCACCAAGAGCATCAACGCGCCTGAAGTCAAGGTCGTCGGTACTGCCGATAACAGTTCGCATCCCGATCTCGGACCCAATAGCTGAGTCCACCCCGACGCGAGAGCGGCCTGCGGCCTGCTGCCGTCTCTCTGACATCCCGCCACAAAATCTCTCCGGCCGACGTCACGGCCCCTCTCATCGCCAATTTCTTGGCACGTGTTGCGCACTTATTCAAGGACGGAAAAATCTTTTCGATGCGCTATGCACTGCAACAGCAAGCGGCAGCCGGCTCAGGCCCGGGCGCTATAATCGCAGGTTTACAGTGCAAGGATTATCATGAGCCTCAAGTGCGGCATCGTCGGCCTGCCGAATGTCGGCAAGTCGACTCTGTTCAACGCCCTGACCAAGGCCGGCATACCGGCTGAAAACTACCCTTTTTGCACTATCGAGCCGAATGTCGGCGTGGTCGAGGTGCCTGATTCCAGGCTTGCGCAGCTGGCAGACATCGTCAAGCCAGAACGTATAGTCGCAGCCACGGTCGAGTTCGTCGATATCGCCGGGCTGGTCGCTGGCGCTTCCAAGGGCGAAGGCCTGGGCAATCAGTTCCTTGCACATATTCGCGAGACCGATGCGATCGTCAATGTTGTGCGCTGCTTCGAAGATCCGAACGTCGTGCACGTGGCCGGCAAGGTCAGCCCGCTGGACGATATCGCGGTGATACAGACTGAGCTTGCGCTAGCTGATCTGAGCACTGTCGAAAAAACCATTCAGCGTGAGGTCAAGAAAGCCCGCTCCGGTGACAAGGATGCGGCCGCACTGGTCGCGCTGCTGGAAAAAGTGCAGCTGCATCTGAATGATGCCAAGCCCGTGCGAGCGATGGGCCTCGACAAAGAGCAACTGGCACTAGTAAAGCCGCTGTGCCTGATCACGGCCAAGCCGGCGATGTATGTAGCAAACGTTTCTGATACGGGCTTCACCAACAATCCGCTGCTGGATCAGCTTTCCGAGTATGCGCAAGCGCAGCATGCCCCCATCGTGGCGATCTGCGCCGCCATCGAGGCCGAGATCGCCGACATGGAAGAAGCGGACAAGCAAGCCTTCCTGACTGACATGGGCATGGAAGAGCCTGGCCTGAACCGCCTGATCCGCGCCGCGTTCAGTCTGCTGGGGCTGCAGACCTACTTCACTGCCGGCGTCAAAGAAGTCCGTGCATGGACCATTCACCAAGGCGACACCGCGCCGCAGGCGGCAGGTGTGATCCACACCGATTTCGAGCGCGGCTTCATTCGTGCGCAAACAATCAGCTTCGATGACTACATCTCTCACAAAGGCGAACAGGGCGCAAAGGAGGCTGGCAAGATGCGCGCTGAGGGTAAGGAATATGTCGTCAAGGACGGAGACGTACTGAACTTCCTGTTCAACGTCTGAGTACGAACTTGGTAGACTAGCTTTTGAAAGACTTCATCAGCGCGCTCTGATGGCTGCCTGCGTAACGGTCGCTTCTTGCAGCTTCTCGAATTTGCGCTGTAACTGCTCTTGCGTTTCTTGCCGGTTGGGATCGAGGGGGATGCAGGCTACCGGGCAGACCTGCTGACATTGCGGCTCATTGAAATGACCCACGCACTCGGTGCATTTGTCGGGGTCAATCTGATAAATCAGTGACCCCATGAAGATGGCGTTATTCGGGCACTCGGGTTCGCAGACATCGCAATTGATGCAATCGTCAGTGATCATCAGTGCCATCTGCAATGCTCCGAATCAGGACTGATTAGCAGCCATTTTTTTCTGCAACCATTGTTCGACCGAGGGAAAAACGAATTTCGATACGTCACCGCCGAGCAGCGCAATCTCGCGGACAATGGTACCCGAGATGAACTGATACTGATCCGAGGGTGTAAGGAAGAGGGTCTCGACATCGGGCAGCAGGTAGCGATTCATGCCGGCCATCTGAAATTCATATTCGAAATCCGACACCGCACGCAGACCGCGAACGATCACGCGCGCATCATGTCGCCGCACAAAGTCTTTCAGCAGACCGGAAAAACCCTCCACCTCGACATTCGGATAGTGACCCAATACTTCCCGAGCGATATCGAGTCGTTCCTCCAGCGAGAAAAACGGGCGCTTGGCTTTGCTGTCCGCAACGCCCACGATGAGGCGATCGAACAAGCCTGATGCCCGGCGCACGAGATCTTCGTGACCACGGGTGAGAGGATCAAAAGTTCCGGGGTAGACGGCAGCGACCATCACGTTTCCTGTTTGTTATCTCTGCGGGCAAAGTTATTGCCATTCAGAACATAAAGAACGCGAATTATGCCCTAAAAGAAAGCGGCTACACCGCAACAAGCAGTGCAAAATGCACGGCGCCGGCCTTGCCCTCTCTGACTGCCTGCCATCCTGCCAGCCAAGGCTCGCCCGCCGATGGCAAAGGCTGATCGGATTCAGCATAGACGAGTCCGCCGCGCGCAAGCAAGTGCCGGCAAGCTGGCAATGCGGTGGGCAGCAAATCCTGGCCATACGGCGGGTCGAGAAAGATCAAGTCGAACGAGCCGTTCAGGGTCTGCAGCAGCGACAAGGCATCGGCGCGACGTATGTCTACCTGAATAGCCGCCAGCTTGCTGCATGTCGCTTGCAGAGCCTTGCAGACCACCGGCGAAGCCTCGACCATCAGCACACTGGCAGCGCCACGGCTGGCGGCCTCGAAGCCTAGCGCACCGCTTCCAGCAAAGAGATCCAAGCAGCGCCGGCTCTGCCACTGTCTGTCAAAAATATGGTCCAGCCAGTTGAATAAAGTTTCACGAACACGGTCGGGTGTTGGACGCAAGCCTTCGGCATCAACCACAGGCAACGGTGTACGCTTCCACTGCCCGCCGATGATACGTACCTGCCGAGGCGGCACAGAGCGGCGGTTCATGGCTTGACTGTTTGTGATGGCTTTATTTTTCCGGACCGACGACTACCGTCACCATTCTGTCCATCGACAACTTGCGCGCGAAGGCGCCGCGAATATCGGCCACAGTAAGCTTGCTGACCTGCGCGGTCCAGGTATCCAGATAATCGAGCGGTAACTGGTGGTAAGCAATCATCGCAAGGTTGTCGAGTATCTTGCGATTGTTGTCGATGCGCAGCGGAAAACCACCGATCAGATTGTCTTTGGCAGCTTTCAATTCAGCATCCGTCGGTCCATCACGAAGAAACTTTGCAATCGTGTCGCGTACGACTTTCAGTGCTTCATCGGTCTGATCCTTGCGTGTCTGCAGGCCAGCCTGATATGGCCCCGCTTGTGCCATCGGGCTGAAGTAACTGTAGGAGCTGTAGGCTAGTCCTCGCTGCTCGCGCACCTCACGCGAAATGCGCGATACAAAACCGCCGCCGCCCAAGATGTAATTACCGACCGTCAGCGCAAAGAAATCGGGATCACCGCGCGACAGTGCGGGCATGCCGATCAGAATATGCGCCTGCGATGCGGGATGCGGGATGCGCTGCTCGGTTCCGGCGGAGGGCGCCACCTCAGGCACAGAGCTCAGTGGTTCGCCTTGCGGCAAACGACGCGTGAGTTCGTTCGCGATCGCATTCGCCTGCTCGCGACTGATATCACCTATGAGAGAAACTATCGCCCGGTTGGCGACATAGTGACGACGGTGAAAAGCCAGCAAATCATCGCGCGTGATCGATTCCACCGTGTCCACCGTGGCCTCGGTACCGTAAGGATGACTGCCATAGGCCAGCCGCCAGAACAATTTGTCGGCAATATATTCCGGTTTGGTCAACGATTCCCTGATCGAGGCGATGGTGCGTGCCTTGTCGCGTGCTAACAGGGCCTCGGGCATGCTCGGGTGCGCAAGTAAACGGGCAAGCAGACGAACAGACTGTTCGCGCTCGGCGGCGGACGACAGCGTGCGCACGCCCATGCCTGCGCGGTCAACACCGGGACCACCGCCACGCTGTGCAGCAACATCCGCTAGCGCATCAGAAATTGCGGCCTCTGTCAGTTCCGGTTCATTCACTCCCTCTGGCAGCGTCGCCGCGCGAATGCCGCGCGCCAGCATGCCATTCGTCAGAGAAGCGGTGCCTGCTTTGCCCGCTGGATCGCGGCGGCTGCCTGCATCGAAGTCCACGTTGACATCGAGAATGGGAATCGTGTGGTTCTCGACGAAGTACACGCGCGCACCATTGGACAAGGTCCAATGCTGGATATTGAGCGCTGCCTGCGCGCTGCCGGCAAGAAGGAAAAGCCCCAGCAGCCACCATTTTTTCAGCATGAGATTACTCCGCTAGCAGATTCTGTGAACGACTCAATGACGCAGACCACTGGCCGCTGGCTTGCGCTCCGCTTGCGCAGAGACGGGCAGTGGCTGTAGCGTCGCGATGGTCAGCTGTTCATCCGAAAAATATTTTTGCGCGACCGCCTTTACCTGCTCCGGCGTGACCGCTCCCAGTTTCTCGATAATGCGGTCTATCTGACGGAAAGAAATACCGGCCATCTCCATCGCGCCTATCTCCATGGCCTGACCGAACACGGAGTCACGTTTGTATACCTGACGGGCGATCAGCTGAGATTTCACCCGGCGCAGCTCTTCCGGTGACACGCCATCATTGGCGATACGTGTCAATTCGGCGCGCAGTGCCTGCTCCAGCTGTCCGACTGTCGTATCTTTGGCGGGCACGCCGGATAGCGTGAACATTACTGGGCCACGCGCGACCGGCTGGAAACCTGCGTCGACTGAATTGGCCACACGGTCGGTGCGCACCAGCTTCGCTGGCAGACGCGCATTGTCGTAGCCATCAAGCACGGCAGCCAGCACATCCAGCGCATGCACATCGTCATCTTTCTCGACGTCGCGCAGATTCGGCATCTTCCATGCCATGACCAGGTAGGGGTTTTCTGCCGGTGCTTTGACAACCACCTGCTTGATACCGGCCTGCGGCGGCTCGGCCTGGGGCTTGGTCTTGGGCAGTGTCTTTGGCGGTATCTTGCCAAAGTATTTGTCTGCCAGATCTCGCACGCGTTGCGCATCGACATCGCCGGTGACAACCATCGTCGCGTTATTGGGTGCGTACCAGCGCCGGTACCAATCCAATGCATCTGCGGCAGTCATGTTCTGCAAGTCATTCATCCAGCCAACGATCGGGTTACGGTAAGGGCTCGCGACAAACGCCGTCGCATACAGCGCCTCGTACAGCAGGGACAGCGGCTGATCCTCGGTGCGCAGCCGACGCTCTTCCATCACGACACGGATTTCTTTCGCGAACTCATCTTTATCCATCGTGAGGTTCTGCATTCTGTCGGCTTCCAGTGCCATCACCTGTTCCAGCCGGGATTTCTCGACTTGTTGGTAGTAGGCGGTGTAATCCTTGCCGGTAAATGCATTATCGCGACCACCGAGCGCGGCAACTTTGGCGCTGAACTCGCCGGGCTTGAGGGTCTTGGTGCCCTTGAACATCATGTGCTCGAGCACATGCGCGACGCCGGTACTGCCGTTCTGCTCGTCCATCGCGCCTGCTCGGTACCAGACCATGTGAGCGACGGTCGGTGCACGATGATCTTCTTGCACAATGATCCGCATGCCATTGCCCAGCCTGAATTCCTGAGCGGCCGCAGCGGCATTCGCGGACACTGGCGCGAAGGCGAGATTGACAAAACTGGCCAGCAACAGCCACCCAAAGCGGAAATTCATGGTCTTTGCTCTGCTAGAATAGAGATTCATTGGTATCGGTCATTCCCTGCAGGTTACCCCGACGGCGAGCGCCGATTGTAGCCTTTCCTATTTTTCTCCGCAGTGCATCACTTCAGGGCCTGATGTTTAGTATTTTCAAGAAAAAGCCGCAGGACACTGCTCCCACAGCAACAACACCACCTACCGCGCAGCCGGTTACTCAGTCTGCGTCACTGCCGGCCGCGTCTTTACCACCTGCGGAACGTAAAAAATCCTGGCTCAACAAACTCAAGACCGGCCTCTCGCGCACCTCCTCCGGAATCGCGACACTCTTCACGGGCACGCGCATCGATGATGAGCTCTACGAGGAGCTTGAATCGGCATTGCTGATGGCTGATGCTGGCGTACAAGCTACGCAGGAACTCCTGGAAGCCCTGAAGAAAAAAATCCGCACTGACAAGCTCACTGAGGCAGTGCAAGTAAAGCTTGCGTTGCGCGAGCTACTGATCAGTCTGCTATCGCCACTTGAAAAACCTCTCGTGCTCGGCAAAGAGCAACCACCCCTGGTGATGATGATCGCGGGCGTGAATGGTGCCGGCAAAACGACAACCATAGGCAAGCTTGCCAAACACATGCAGGCCAACCAGCAAAAGGTGTTGCTGGCGGCGGGCGATACTTTTCGTGCAGCCGCACGTGAACAGCTGACGGTCTGGGGTGAACGCAATGACGTTGCCGTGATCGCGCAGGAATCCGGCGACCCGGCGGCCATCGCTTTCGACGCTGTTCAAGCAGGCAAGGCGCGCGGCATGGATGTGGTCATGATCGACACCGCAGGACGCTTGCCGACCCAGCTGCACCTGATGGATGAGCTGAAAAAAATCCAGCGCGTGATCGGCAAAGGCATCGCGTCTGCACCGCATGAAGTACTGCTCGTCATTGATGGTAACACAGGCCAAAATGCGCTCGCGCAAGTCAGAGCATTCAACGATGCGCTGACACTGACCGGCCTGATCGTGACCAAGCTTGATGGCACCGCGAAAGGCGGCGTGCTCGCAGCGATCGCGCGGCAATGTCCGGTGCCAGTGTATTTCATCGGCATAGGTGAAGGCATTGATGATTTGCAGCCTTTTGTTGCCAGCGAATTTGTCGACGCTCTGCTGGGCTGATACCAAAATTTCCAAAAACGGCGAATGGCCATCATCTCTTTTTCTCACGTCTCCAAAAAATATCCGGGCGATATCACTGCACTGTCCGAGCTGTCGCTGGATATTCGCGAGGGCGAGCTGATTTTTCTTGCAGGCCCGTCCGGTGCCGGCAAGTCGACCCTGCTGAAGCTGATCGCTGGCATCGAGCGGCCCAGCGGCGGCACGCTGCAGGTCTGCGGACAAGACATGCGCAAGGTCAACCGCACGACGCTGCCCTTCCTGCGCCGCAAGCTGGGCCTGATTTTGCAGCAGCATCGGCTGCTGAACGATCGCAATGTCCTCGCCAACGTGATGATGCCGCTGATTGTCAGTGGCGCCACTCTGCGTGAAGCGTCTGAGCGGGCTCAAGTGGCACTGGAACGCGTCGGGCTCGGCGACAAAGCGCGTGCGCTGCCAGTGGCGCTCTCGGGTGGGGAGCAGCAACGCGTATCGATAGCCCGTGCCATCGTTCACAAGCCGCGCATCATTCTGGCGGATGAACCGACCGCCAATCTCGATCGCGACAGCGGCAAACTGGTAACTGACATGCTGGCTGCGTTCAATGCGGCGGGTGTCACTTGCGTGATTTCCACGCACGACGAACGCCTGCTGCAAGGTGCCGACCGCGTGGTGCAGCTCTCGCACGGAAGAATCATCGCGATGCAATCCGTCGGCAGGGAGGTGGGCGTATGAACTGGCTGCGTGAACACCGGCTCGCCTTGCGCTCGGCGCTTGGGCGCCTGCGTGCTGCACCTGGCAGCTTTGTGTTCAATGTGCTGGTGATTGCACTGGCGTTGGTATTGCCACTGGCTGGCCTGACCCTGCTTGATAATCTGCGCCCGGTGTCACACGAACTCTCGGTCGAGCCGGAGATCAGCGTGTTCCTGTCAACCGAGGCAACGCGCGAGCGTGCGCAGGCAGTGGGCGACGAGTTGCAGGCAGCCGCGAGGTCAGCCGGTCTTGCAGTGAAGCTGGAGTTTATCCCGCGTGAGAAGGCGCTGGATGGGCTGAAAGCCCGCGCTGGTCTGAAAGAGGTGGTAACCGCGCTCGGGACCAATCCTTTACCCGATGCCTATGTCGTCAGGCTGGCGAGCAGGGGCGATGCGACGGCCAGCAAGCGCTTCGAGCAACTCGCCGACAGCTATCGTCGACTGGCAGCGGTAGAGACCGTGCAGCTTGATGCAGCCTGGGTCAGGCGCCTGGCCGCGCTGATGCAGCTTGCCGAGATCGCCCTCTGGCTGCTGGCAGCTGCGCTGGCCGGCGTGGTGCTGGCGGTGGTCTTCAATACCATCCGGCTGCAAGTGATCACGCAGACCGAAGAGATCGCGGTCGCGCGGCTGCTGGGCGCGACGGACAGTTTTGTCTCACGGCCGTTCTATTACATGGGCGGATTGCTGGGCCTGTGCGCTGGTGTGCTCGCGCTGGCGGGCGTGCTGGGCGCACTGGCACTGCTCAATACGCCAGTTGGTGAACTTGCTCGGCTGTATGGCTCCAGCTTCCGACTCGCACCGCTGGATGCGCGCTCAACGGCCTTGCTACTGCTGGCAAGCACCGGATTGGGAGTCACCGGCGCCTTGTTGTCACTTTGGCAGACGTTGCGCCGGGTTGGCTGAAATTTTCAAACTGATATCTTTCGTGCGACTCAACTGCCTTTACTCTTCGTCATATCCTGAGATTGCGTCAGCTCTGGGCTATTAGCACTCGGTCGCGGAGAGTGCTAACATTGTGGTTATACGGGCAGAGACAGCTTGTCACAGTGCCGCGCCCGGACCGTCCAATCCAGGAGAATTCATGATCGCTATGTCTGCTTCGTCTGCCCTCGTGCCGACCAGGCCTCAGTCGCTGGCGCTTGGTTTCCCGACCAGCCTCGGCAATATCGATGCCTACATCTCTGCAGTAAATCGCCTGCCGATGCTGTCTCAAGAGGAAGAGGCCAGCCTCGCGCGCAAGCTGCGCAATGAGAGTGACCTCACCGCCGCGCAGTCCCTGATTATGTCGCACCTGCGTCTGGTGGTGTCGATCGCGCGCGGCTATCTGGGTTATGGCCTTCCGCATGCCGACCTGATCCAGGAAGGTAATATCGGCCTGATGAAGGCCGTCAAGCGCTTCGACCCCGAGCAGGGCGTGCGCCTGGTGTCTTATGCGATTCACTGGATCAAAGCCGAGATTCATGAATACATCTTGCGTAACTGGCGCATGGTGAAACTCGCCACCACAAAAGCCCAACGCAAGCTGTTCTTCAATCTGCGCAGCCACAAGAGTGGGCTGGATGCAATGACGCCTGATCAAGTAGATTCACTTGCACAGACGCTGAATGTGAAGCGTGAAGAAGTGATCGAGATGGAAACCCGGATGGCGGGGCGCGATATCGCGCTTGAAGCGCCGACGGATGATGATGACGATCACTACGCACCGATTGCTTATCTGTCATCCGAGCACTCCGAACCGGCAAAGATGCTGGAAGCGCGCGAGTATGACCGTCTGCAATCAGTAGGCCTCGAGGCTGCGCTGTCGTCACTCGATGATCGCTCGCGCCGCATCGTCGAGGCGCGCTGGCTGGCGAACGATGATGGTTCGGGTGCGACGCTGCATGAACTCGCTGCCGAGTTTGGCGTGTCCGCCGAACGCATCCGCCAGATCGAGGTCGCGGCAATGAAAAAGATGAAAGCGGCGCTGGCCGAGTACGCATAAGTATCAGCGCCGACAGCACTCGCGACAAGGGCCCTTTCGGGCCCTTGTGCTTTTTGTTCTTTTACATACGCTCGCTGATCACAATCAGCGTATGCTCACGCACCCGCCAGCAATTGCCTGAGATCTTTCAGCAAGGCGTCGTCTGGCTGGCCATGGCGAACAAATAAACGAATCCGACCCTGTGCATCGAATACATAACTGCCCGCCGTGTGATCAATGGTGTAGCTCTTGCCATCCTTGCCCGGCACTTTTTGGGCGAATACCTTGAAGTCTTTGGCAACCTTGTCGATCGTGGCCTGATCGCCGGTAAGACCAAGGAAGGACGGATGGAAGGCCGGCACAAAACTGGCCAGCAGTTCTGGGGTATCACGTTCAGGGTCAAGTGTGATGAACACCACCTGCAAACGTTCTGATTCAGGCCCCAGCGCTTTCATGATGCCGGCCATCTCGGCCAGTGTGGTGGGGCAGACATCCGGGCAGTGCGTGAAACCAAAAAACACGAAGACCAGCTTGCCGCGGAAATCTTCAAGCGTTCGCCGCTGGTTATTTTGGTCTGTCAGCGTGAAGCCTTTCGCATACTCCAGTCCGGTAACGTCGGTGTTGTTAAACGAAACCCTCGGTTTTTGCGCCTGATCGCAAGCGCTCAGCGACAACAAAAACGCCAGCACGCTGGCCAGCACGATCAAAACTCGGCGCATGGACATCAATAAGGAAGGTAATGGTCGATCAGCAACGCCGCGAACAGCAGCGATAGGTAGATGATCGAATAGGCAAAGGCTTTGCGAGCGACGAGATCGTCGTAATGCTTCCAGATGCGCCATGCGTACCAGAGGAAGATCGCACCCAAGACGACCGCGCTGGCCAGATACAGAATGCCGCTCATTCGTACCGCGAAGGGCAGCATCGAGGTGGCGAACAGCACAATGGTGTACAGCCAGATATGAAAGCGCGTGAATTCCATGCCATGCGTGATAGGCAGCATGGGCAGGCCTGACTTCGCATAATCATCGCGCCGGTACAGGGCGAGCGCCCAGAAATGCGGTGGTGTCCAGACAAAGATGATCAGTACCAGTATCCATGCCTGCATCGGCACATCATTGGCGATCGCGGCCCAGCCTAGTGCAGGGGGCATCGCGCCAGACAAACCACCGATCACGATGTTCTGCGGCGTCGCTGGTTTCAGGATCATGGTGTAGATCACGGCATAGCCAACGAAAGTGGCAAAGGTCAGCCACATCGTCAGCGGATTGACCAGGTTGTACAACACCCACATGCCGGCACCGCCGATCACGCCGGAGAACAGCAGTGTCTGCGGCACGGTGATCTCGCCGCGCGCAAGCGGACGGCGTGCGGTACGCGCCATGCGCGAATCGATTTCTCGTTCAACCAGACAATTCACCGCGAACGCTGCACCCGCCAGAAGCCAGATGCCGATGGTGGCTGAGATCAGCACGGACCAATCGGGCAGGCCGGGGGTGGCGAGGAACATACCGATGACTGCGCAGAACACCGCCAGCTGTGTGACACGCGGCTTGGTCAGCGCCCAATACTGAGCGATGCGATTGGGCTGGACGGTCAGTGTCGTCATGGGGGTGAGTTTTCAGGCGGGCGAGAGGCCAGGACGGGGAACAATGGCGACGCTCTCGGCTGACAAAGTGACTCGATAGTTTAGCATGGCGAGCAGCAGCAACAGCAGCGCGGCACCGGCGTTATGCAGTACGGCCAGAGTCAGCGGCCAGTCGAGCATCACGGTGGCAATACCGATGCAGAACTGCGCCAGCAGCGCCCAGGACAACGCGCGCGCGAGCGTCCGCATTCCCTCCATCCGGAGCGACTTGTGAGCGACCCAGGCAATCACGCCAACAGCAACTAGCGCGAATGCACGGTGCGCCCAGTGAATTGCCACCAACGCGTCGAAAGGCAGGTAGTCGCCGGCAGCAGTCATACCCAAATGGCGCCAGAGGGTGAAGCCATGTTCGACATCCATGTCAGGCACCAGCGCCCCCTGACACAGGGGGAAGCCGCCACAGGCCAGTGCGGCGTAATTGGTACTCACCCAACCGCCGAGCGCAATCTGCATGAGCAGCACGACCACCGCGATCATGCCTGGCCAGCGCAGTGACGCTGCTTCAGGAGCGATCACTGGCTGAGCACTTTGTCGCATGGCATGCCATGTCAGCAATCCCAGCAGAGACATGCCCAGCAGCAGATGAATGGTTACGATGATAGGCTGCAGCTTCAGGGTAACGGTCCATGCGCCGAATGCGCCCTGCACGCAAACAAATACCAGCAACAGCATGGGCAGGGGCGGCGAGTAGCGCGGCGCTCCTGTGCGCTTCCACAGTCGCCACGCGATGATCAGCGAGGCAATGATCAGCACACCGACACCCATCGCCAGATAGCGATGGATCATTTCTATCCACGCCTTGACCACAGTCACCGGGCCGGTAGGCATCAGAGTCTCGGCGGCGCGTATCTCTTCATGGGCGAGGAAAGGATTCGCCTCGCCATAGCAGCCAGGCCAGTCGGGGCAGCCCAGGCCAGAATCGGTAAGCCGTGTAAAGGCACCGAAGACAATCAAATCAAAAGTGAAAAACACCATCACCCACGCAAGCTTGCGAAAGCGATCGGCGCCACGAGACAGATAAACGAGCGTGGCCGGTATCAACGCCACCAGCAAGCCCTTCAAGGCCAGTGCGAACAACATGATCAGCCGATGCCCGACGCCCTCAGCAGGCGGGTCAGGTCTTTTTTGATCTTGTTGGCGTCAGGGTCTTTCGGGAACCGCATCATCAGGTTACCCAGGGGATCGATCATGTAGAGATGATCGCTGGCTTTGGTCGCTTCAGCGCCTTCAAGTACGGGCAGCCAGGCCGCAAGCTTTTGCGGATCAACGCGCATGAAGTGCGTACCGTCGTATTGCTTCATCAGGCTGATGTCTAGTGGCGCATCGTCGGTTACCAGCCACACGCGTTCGACACGATCCATCTCCTTGCCCTGAGTGAGCCGCAGCTGTCGCATGTAGTACAGCTTCTGCTGGCAAGCCGCCTCGCAGCTCGCACCATCGACCTGGAGCAATATCCACTTTCCACGCAGCTGCGCCAGAGAAGCTGGCTGGCCCTCCAGATCCACGCTGGCCAGATCCGGTATCGGGTACGCTCGCGGATCGATCAGGTCGCCGTAATTGGTACGAGCCTGCGGTTTGATCACATAGTAGGTGAGATAGGACAGGATCACGGGAGCCGCACAGGCGGCGATCACGAGGAACAGGGCCCAGTAAGTCTTTTTTTTCACCTCGGTGGGTGAAAGGCTATCACTTGCTTGCACGTCGGAATCCGGTCACAAGAAAAAAAATCAGCGCTGCCGCAGACAGTGCATACCATT
>JBEDGK010000064.1:0-8129 GCA_041174665.1 Pseudomonadota bacterium | reverse complement strand
CATGTAGACCACGCACTCCAGACCAAAGCGTGCGCAAATGGTCGCGGTCGCCACCCCATGCTGCCCAGCGCCGGTTTCTGCGATCACTCGCGGCTTACCCATGCGCTTGGCGAGCAGTGCTTGTCCGATCACATTGTTGATTTTGTGCGCGCCCGTATGGTTGAGGTCTTCGCGCTTGAAAAAAATCTGCGCACCACCGGTCTCGGAAGACCAGCGCTTGGCATGATAGATAGGGCTGGGACGGCCGACAAAGTACTTCAGCTCGTCATGAAATTCGCGCAGAAACTCGGGGTCATTTTGGTAGTGCGCGTACGCTGCCTTGAGCTCGTCGAGTGCATAGGTCAGTGTCTCAGAGACGAAGCTACCACCGTAGGGGCCAAAGTGGCCAGAGGCATCGGGAAACTCATAAGCGCCCACGTGAGCGGGGTGGTGATCCATGGTGTCTTTCCTCAGAAATTTTATTGGCTGTCGCCGGCGCGCACGGCATTCGCGAATGCCTGCATCAGCGCCGCGTCCTTTACGCCCTTGCTGGCCTCGATGCCACTGCTGACATCGACGGCGTGCGGGCGAATCCGGCGCACTGCGTCAGTCACATTTTGCACGTTCAAGCCACCACTTAAAACGGCCTGATGCGCGATTTCTGCGGGAATGAGAGACCAATCGAAAACCTTTCCAGTGCCACCGTAGGCATCGCTCCAGGTATCAAGCAGCAGCCCGGCAAACAAGGGGCTGGCGCCACGGTAGTGAAGCACCGATTCTAGCAAATCTGCGGACTTTGTCTCTGGCCGTATCCTGATTGCGCGCAAGAACGGACGACCGACTGCTGCGGCAATACCGGCGCACTGCTCTGGGGTCTCGTCGCCGTGGAATTGCAGCATTGATATCGGCGCAGTCGCCAGTACCTGCCTTACTTGCTCCAGATCGGCATTGACGAACAAACCGACACTGCTGATGAAAGCGGGCAATTCCTTTAGCAGCCGGGCCGCCTGCTCAGCCGACACATGGCGGGGCGACGGCGGGTAGAACACGAGGCCGATCGCATCCGCACCTGCCGCTACGGCGGCGCGGATATCTTCCGGGCGGGTCAGTCCACACAGTTTGATCCTGGTTCGATGAGTCATCACGAAAAATATTTAAAGAATGGCAAGTCCGTGTCCTGCGCAGGCAAGCCCCAGCGCGCATCGTAGTCGACTCGGGCGAGGTAGAGGCCGTCAGGACTGAACGTTGGCGCGGCGAGTTCTCGGTCTCGCCCTTTGAGCAACTCGGCGATCCACTCCGGCGGGCGGTTGCCATTGCCAACCTGAATCAGCGAACCCACAATATTGCGCACCATGTGATGCAGAAAGGCATTTGCCCGTAAGCTGACTGCAACCAGATCGCCAACACGCCGCACCTCGATGCGGTGCATCGTACGCACCGGCGAGCGCGCCTGACACTCGGCCGCCCGAAATGCCGAAAAATCATGTTCACCCAACAGTGCCTGGGCCGCAGCATGCATGGGCAGCTCATCGAGCGGTCTGAACACCCATCCCGCGCGGCGCTCCCATAGCGGCGATCTGACTGCGTGGTTATAGATCAGGTAGTGGTAGGTTCGCGCGGTGGCAGTGAACCGGGCATGAAAACCTTCATCGCCACCCTCCACTTCAGCAGCCCAACGCACCGCCACCGAGGGCGGAAGAAAAGCATTGACTCCCCTCACCCAAGAGAAAGGCTCGCGCACTGCATCGGTATCGATGTGTACGACCTGCGCCAGCGCATGCACACCGGCATCCGTGCGTCCCGCGCAGGTCGTAGCCATGGGCTGCTGAGCAAACTCGGCCAGTGCTTTTTCCAGCACATCTTGAACAGTCCGGCCATGAGGCTGAGTCTGCCAGCCCTGCCAGCCACTGCCGTCATACTGGAGGCCGAGCGCGATTCGTTTCAAAGGGATACTCTGGAATGCCGGTGGGATTGGAGTCGCCGGTACGGGCCCGCACGGCCCGTGCTTCGCCGGCCCAAAAAACGGATGCCGGCACGACGGTATCGCCGCGTTGTCGCAGCTTGATGGCGAATTTTACGCGAGTTGCTGCAGCAGAGACCGGGCGCGACTGGCCAGCTCGGGATGATGCGTGCCAGCGACCTCAGCGAGCAGCTCGCGCGCGGCGTCCCGGTCGCCGATTTCGTCGCAAGCGAGCGCCAGATCGATCTTGGTCTTCAGAGCGACAGCATCGGTTTTCGTATCGGTACCAGCGAACGATGGATGCCCGGTGCCGGAGAGCTGAGAGTCATCATCCGATGCCCGTTCTGGCAGACGATTTGCCGGCGGCGTATCGACCGGCGCGAGCGACAGGCCCATGCCGGAATTTTTTCGGTGTTCATCGAGGAGGCTCTCCAGCTTGAGGCCTAAATCATCCACTGCGGATGACGACAGGGCCGACTCGTCCGGCCTGAGCAGCCCCAGAGGAGGCAGCAAACCGGAGGGATCTGATACTGACGGCGTGCGTGTCGCATGCACGGCGGAAGATGGCGATGACAGCGGGGCAGTGGCGGCCGTAGACGCCGTCGGCGCATTTGACACGGCGGCCGCCGTGACCGGCAGGGCCGCTACTGGCGGCGCAACTTTCTGCGCAGCGCCGATCACGGTCACGGGCACTGGCGCACCTCCATACAAAAGATTCCCCGGATCGAGTTGCTGCCCCATCAGCGCCGCCTGCATCCACTCCTGCCCTTGACCGTGAGTCATCACGCGCATCTCGGCGGCGACGGCGCCAAATTTCTGGGTGTCCTTGCGTGCGAGATAAATCTCCAGCAGCTTGACCCGCAATGCCTGCCGCTCCGGATGATGTTTCAACGCATCCAGCAGTATTTCTTCCGCCTGCTCATCTCGTCCGTAGGCGATGTAGACATCGGCCTCAGCAATCGCATCAACCTCATTCGCGTCGAGCTGACTGACTGAGGGAACAAAATTGGAGTGGAACACGCTATTGCTGGTGTCGACGTTTCTGCCACCGGCCTGCCCGAACACGGACTGCGACTCGGGTTTCGGCTCTATCTTTGCCACCGGCGCTTGACGCTTTTTAAGCCGAGAGCGCAGCCAGATCATCAATAGGGCCGCGGACATCAGACCGAGCGGCCAGATCAATGACAATGGGTTGTTGGCGATTTGGTCCTGCCATTGGCTCAGCTGACTGAGAAATCCTTCCTCCTCTGGCACGACCTGCACCGATGACGTCGGTGGCCATGTTGGCTTTGCTGGTTTGGTGACACTGGGCTTGGGTGTTGCATCGCCAAGAGATTTTGCCGGTGCCTCGTCCGCAGCTGACTGAGCCTCGGAGATCGACTGCTCAGCGCGTTGCTGAGTATCGGCCAGCATCTGATTGCGCACTGCCAGCTGCTGCATCTGCTCGATGTTTTTCTCCAGTTCGGCAATGCGTGAGTTCGCATCCGTCAGTGCCTTGTCGTTCGCGATCTTCGCCAGCTCTCGGTCATTGCCTTGCTGGCGATCTTCCGAATTCGACTGGGTGATGACAGAGGATTCCAGCTTCAACTGATCACGAGCTTTATCGGTAACGCCTGCTGGAGTCTCTTTGACACCCACCTTGCCGCCACGGCTGCGGTTGCCCGCGAACGTCGCCTGGGCACTGCTGTCGGTCGATGTATCTGCCGGCCGCGCTGCCGAGCGCGCGAGCAGATTGCGATACCGCTGATATTCGGCGGTCTGCAACGCCACTGCACGGCGGGCCTCTGCCGCTGGGATATCGGCAATCGCCTGATCGTCCGGCACACGAAGCACGCTGCCGGTTTTCATGCGATGGATATTGTTGCCATCAAATGCGCGGGGATTGGCTTGTAGATAAGCGAGCAGCGCCTGTTCCAGGGTCGCGCCGGGAGGCAATATCTCCCGCGCAAATTTGTTCAGCGTGTCTCCGCGACGAACGACACGGGTGGATGATGCGGCAGTCTGCTCGGCGGCCTGGGTGTTTTCCGTTTTTACGATTGGAGCAGGCAGCGCTGATTTAGTCGCTGCTGCTGTCGATTCCGCCGCCGGCTGATCGACCACAGCGGTTTGCTGCGCATCCCGGTCGGTCGCGGGCGGATCAAATAACAGCGCATACTGCCGTATAGTACGATTGCCAGCAGCATTGACTTCTATCAATAGGATCAAAAAAGGATCGCTCACCGGAAGGTCGGAGCTGACCCGTATGGTGGCGCGGTCCGCTTTTTTTTCTATGCTCAAACGCAATGAGCGTTGCAGCGCACCGAACTCTAGGCCCGCATCGGCAAACATACTGGCCGAGGCAAGGCGAACCGCCAGCGATTCGGATTCGGTAGCGGATACTGTTGCAATATCGATGACTGCATCCAGCTTCTGACCCAGTGCCGAGCGTACCGTCACCTCGCCCAGTGCCAGCGCGTTTGCGAATTGCGGTAAACACATTGCCAGCAAAGCAGTTACAACAACTGTTCGTAGCGTCAGGCGCAATGCGGCGTAGCGCTTGGGGGAAAGCATGATTCGTAGCGTAGGGAATGTGTGCGTAGACATGAATGCTTGATGAGCGCAGAGAGCCGCCTGATCAGGCATTCGAAGAAACTGACCTTATCATCCGCAGTTAGTTGCAGCAAGCAGAACCGCGCTCTCGCGCCATGAAAAAACCCGCATATTTTCTACTTGGAGAAAACTCTGCGGGTTTAGTTGTGCGCTGACAACTTGACGAGTTGATCAGCGAACCGGTGATTCAGGTATCGAGAACAATGCGCAGCATACGACGTAGTGGCTCTGCAGCGCCCCACAGCAGCTGATCACCGACGGTGAATGCCGAGAGGTATTCCCCACCCATCTGCATCTTGCGCACACGGCCGACGGGAATCGTCAGCTTGCCCGTGGTCGCTGCAGGTGTCAGCTCATGCATCGAGGCTTCACGAGTGTTGGGCACGAATTTCACCCACGGGTTATCGTTAGCGATGATGTCATTGATCTCATCGAGCGGCATGTCTTTTTTCAGCTTGATCGTCAGTGCCTGAGAATGACAGCGCATCGCGCCGATACGCACGCACAGACCATCGACAGCAATCGCCGACTTCGCACCCGCGCCGAAGGCCTCTCCGCGACCAAGAATTTTGTTGGTCTCGGCGCCACCCTTCCACTCTTCACGCGATTGACCATTGCCCAGATCTTTGTCGATCCAGGGAATCAAGTTGCCGCCGAGCGACACACCAAACTGTTGGGTCTCCTCAGCTGTCAGTGCGTGCTGCTTGGCGAGTACCTTGCGGTCAATCTCCAGAATCGCCGACGCCGGGTCATCCAGCAGCGCCTTGACTTCCGCATGGATGCTGCCGAACTGCGTCAGCAGTTCGCGCATATGCTGCGCGCCACCACCGGAGGCTGCCTGATAGGTCATCGAGGTCATCCAGTCGACCAGATCATGCTTGAACAACCCCCCCAGACCCATCAGCATGCAGGACACGGTGCAATTGCCGCCAATGTAGTTTTTCACACCCGTGGACAGTGCGCTCTTGATTACATCGAGGTTGACCGGGTCGAGCACAATGATTGCATCGTCTTTCATCCGCAACGTCGATGCCGCATCGATCCAGTAGCCACTCCAGCCGGCCGCACGTAATTTTGGATATATCTCGGTCGTGTAATCGCCACCCTGGCAGGTCAGGATGATGTCGCATTTTGTCAGCGACTCGATATCGTTGGCATCTTTCAGTGTGCTCTCGTTTTTTGCCATCGCAGGCGCTTTGCCGCCCGCATTCGATGTCGAAAAAAATACCGGCTCGATATGTGCGAAATCGTTTTCTTCTTGCATGCGCTGCATCAGCACCGAGCCGACCATGCCGCGCCAACCTACCAGACCTACGAGTTTCATCTTCAATTCCTTCGAGTATTGCAAAGCCACTGGATCTCGGCCTGCACCGGGATGACAGTTTGATGGCCGGATAGCTTTTCCATTGTCATTACGGCGCAGGCCGGAACCCGGTGTCTTTCAAAAATTTATGCCAGCGCCTTCACCACCGCGTTACCCATCTCGACCGTGCCTACCTTGGTCGTACCGGCCTCGTGAATATCTGGCGTGCGCAAGCCCTGCGACAGCACTTGTTTCACCGCGTTCTCGATGCGGTCTGCCTCGGCAGGCAAGTTCAGGGAGAAACGCAGCATCATCGCTGCCGACAAAATCGTCGCCAGCGGATTCGCAATGCCCTTGCCGGCGATATCCGGCGCCGATCCATGCGAAGGCTCGTACAGGCCTTTGCTGTTCGCATCCAGCGAAGCTGAGGGCAGCATGCCGATCGAGCCAGTCAGCATCGCCGCTGCATCAGACAAGATATCGCCAAACATATTGCCGGTGACGATCACGTCGAATTTTTTGGGTGCGCGCACCAGCTGCATTGCCGCGTTGTCGACATACATGTGATCCAGCTCGATATCCGGGTATTCTTTGTGCACATCGGTAACGATATCTTTCCAGAACTGGAAAGTCTCCAGCACATTCGCTTTGTCCACGCTGGTCAGGCGCTTGCTGCGCTTTCGCGCTGCCTGGAAGGCCACATGCGCGATACGGCGAATCTCGGGTTCTGAGTAGCGCATGGTGTCAAAAGCTTCGCGCGCGCCCTTGAACAGACCATCGGGCGCCTCGCGCACGCCGCGCGGCTGACCGAAATAGATATCGCCATTGAGCTCGCGCACGATCAGGATGTCCAGGCCTGACACCACTTCGGGTTTCAGCGTCGATGCGCCGACCAGTTCGGGATACAAAATCGCGGGGCGGAAGTTTGCAAACAGCGTCAGATGCTTGCGCAAGCCAAGAATCGCCTGCTCGGGACGCAGCGCACGCTCGAGCGTGTCGTACTTCCAGTCACCCACGGCACCGAACAGAATCGCATCGGCTTCCTTTGCCAGCTTCAGTGTGCCCTCGGGCAGCGGGTGGCCATGCGCTTCGTAACCAGCGCCGCCCACGGGCGCGGTCTCCATCTCGAATGTCTGGCCGAGTGCGTTAAGCACTTTGACCGCCTGTTCAACGATCTCGGTGCCGATGCCGTCTCCCGGCAGGATTGCGATTTTCATGATGATTGTGCTTGGGTTTAAATCGTGTTTGCCAGCCACGGGAAGCGGCTGATGTGACGCTCCTCGAATTCGCGGATGGCATCGGCTTTTTGCAAGGTAAGACCAATGTCATCCAGCCCGTTGAGCAGACAGTGCTTGCGGAATTCGTCAATCTCGAAATGGAAGGCCGAGCTGCCATTGGCGGTCGATACCGTCTGCTCGGCCAGATCGATGACCAAGCGGTAACCGGGGAAGGCTTTCACTTCATTGAAAAGTTGGTCGACCTCGGCCTCGGAGAGGCGCACAGGCAGCAAACCATTCTTGAAGCAGTTGTTGAAGAAAATATCGGCAAAGCTCGGCGCAATCACCGCGCGAAAGCCGTACTGATCCAGCGCCCACGGCGCATGCTCGCGCGAGGAACCACAGCCAAAGTTCTTGCGGGCCAGAAGAACGGAGGCGCCCTGATAGCGCGGCTGGTTCAGCACGAAATCCGGGTTCAGCGGGCGCTTGCTGTTGTCCATGCCAGGTTCGCCGTGATCAAGATAGCGCCACTCGTCGAATAAGTTGGGGCCAAAGCCCGAGCGCTTGATCGACTTCAGAAATTGCTTGGGAATGATGGCATCGGTATCGACATTCGCGCGATCCAGCGGCGCGACCAGTCCATCGAGTACGGTGAATTTATTCATGATGATTATTTTTTTCCTGCTTCCTGGACTTTCTCGCCCAGCTTTTCAACGTCTTTGCCAATGCCTTGAATCGTGTTGCAGCCAGCCAGCGCGAAGTTTGCGACAAGCAGGATGGCGAGGATGTTTTTCATGATGGGCTCCCTGAGTACAGACAAGTGGCCTTACAGACCGCGTACATCGACAAAGTGACCTGCAACGCCAGCCGCAGCCGCCATCGCAGGACTGACGAGATGCGTGCGTCCGCCCGCGCCCTGACGTCCTTCGAAATTGCGGTTGGAGGTCGACGCGCAGCGCTCGCCCGGCTCCAGACGGTCAGCATTCATCGCGAGGCACATCGAGCAGCCCGGCTCGCGCCACTCAAAACCGGCGTCTTTGAAAATCTTGTCCAGACCTTCTCGCTCGGCCTGCTCTTTCAC
>JBEDGK010000063.1:0-6063 GCA_041174665.1 Pseudomonadota bacterium | reverse complement strand
GCACAAATGGAAGTGGCCTATGCCTATTACCGGCAGAACGAACAGGCACAGTGTCTCGCAGCGGTAGAGCGCTTCATTCGCCTGCACCCCAACCATGTCAACGTCGACTACATGTACTACTTGCGAGGTCTGGCGAACTTCAATGACAAGAAAGGTCTGTTCGATTTTATCAGCAGCCAGGATCCGACCGAGCGCGACCCGAAAGCGGCGCGCGAAGCATTCGACGCATTCAAGCAGTTGGTCGATCGCTTCCCGGAGAGCAGATACGCAGACGATGCACGTGACCGGTTGCGCTATCTGGTCGAAGCCATGGCGCAGTATGAAGTGCACGTGGCCGATTACTATCTTCGACGTGGCGCGCATGTCGCGGCGATCAATCGCGCGCAGGTCGTTATCCGCGATTATCCGGCATCGCCCTCGGTCCGCAATGCGCTGCGCGTACAGATCCGCGCCTATGATGCACTTGGCATGAACGATCTGCGCGACGATGCCGAGCGCGTGTTCCAGCTCAACTACAAAGTTAACTCCGCTGCGCAGATCACCAACGATGCAGAAAAATCCTGGTGGAAGTTCTGGTGATGCTCTGGTGATGCGCAAGGCGGCAATCCATTGCCAGAAACAGCTGCTTAAACGGCTGCTTAAGCGGCTGCTTAAACGGCTGCCTGAACCGCCGCCTTGATTATCAGCGATTACCCCTGCTTGCGCCGAAATACCCAGCGTGTCGCATCCGAGACCGCTGGCGCGAATGCATAACCCTCTGTATCAAAAGCTTGCAGCTTTTCTGGTGCGGTGATTTTTTTCTCGATCGCGTAGCGCGCCATCAGCCCGCGCGCACGCTTGGCGTGGAATGAAACGATCTTGTACTTGCCGCCCTTCCAATCCTCGAAAACAGGCGCGATCACCGGTACCGGCAGATCGTCAGCGTGGATTGCCTTGAAATACTCCTCTGAGGCCAGATTCACCAGCGCTTTTGATTTGAGCGACTTGAGAGTGTCAGCCAGATGGCTCGTGAGTTCATCGCCCCAGAAGGCATACAGATCCTTGCCCCGCTGGGTCTGCAGGCGAGTCCCCATCTCCAGACGATACGCTTGCATCAGATCCAGCGGACGCAGCAGCCCATACAGACCCGACAAGATGCGCAAATGATCCTGTGCCCAGGTCAGCTGCTTTGGGTTGAGGGAGCGCGCATCAAGCCCTTCATACACATCACCATTGAAGGCCAGCACCGCCTGCCGCGCATTGCGAAAGCTGAATTTTTTTGTCCAGCTGGCATAACGGCTCACGTTCAACTCGGCCAGTGGGTCGGAGATCTGCATCAGACTGCTGATCTCCGCCGGCGACTTATCTCGCAGCGTGGCGATCAGCTCCGCCGAACGCGGGATAAAATCCGGCAAGGTATGTACATCCGTAGCCAGCGGTGATTCATAGTCCAGCGTCTTCGCCGGCGACAAGACCATCAACATGAGCTGCACTCCTTCAGATAGTTTCCCCGAATGATACCCAAAGCAAGCTCTGTGTTCAGACATCGCGTCGTACTCGATACCAACGTCTGCCTCGACCTGTTCATGTTTCGCGATCCGCGATGGCAGGTGCTGCTGGAGTCGCTCACCTGTGGGGAAATCGAGGCATTTACCCGCCACGATTGCCGGCGCGAGTTCGAACTGGTGCTCGGCTATGAAAAGATGAAACTCTCGGCAGAGTCGCAGGCGGCGATACTTGCTGAATTCGATCGGCTTGTAAGGTCTTACGCAGGCGGTGCGGAGATCGAGGCCGGCGCAATGACTTGTGGACTACCTGTTTGCAAGGATAGCGATGATCAGAAGTTCCTTGAACTCGCGCTCGCATGCGAAGCTGATGCACTGATCACCAAGGACAAGGCCTTGCTGAAGCTGGCGCGCAAGACCGCGCGCAATGGGCAGTTCAACATATTGGCGCCGCAGGCATGGCTGGTATGGTTCGCCGAGTTGAAGTGTGCGCAGATCAGCGCCGCGCCTGCAGATCTTTGAAGGCGCAAGGCCCTCGACCCCCAAAGTCCAAGTTAAGAAAATAAAAACGGTAGCGAAGCGCTTCCGTTTGATGCCGTTTTTTTATCAATATCGGAGACTTGATGCGAGGACTCAGGCCTTCTTTTGGCTCTTGATCCATTCGGTCATCTCGATCGCATTCGCTTTCCGATCTGCAGTCACTTGTTGCACCGTCGGACGCTCACCTACCTGTTTGAGGTAATCGCGCACTGGATAATCCGCCATCATGTCTTCACCATAGATCGCCTTGGTCGCCATGCCCACCATCGGCAAATGACAAATCGCAGCGCAATCGGCCATCGTAAATTGATCGCCCGCGATGTAGGGCGAGAACTTTGCGATGCGCCCGAAGCCGGCGATGCTGCGCTTTAAAATTTTTTGCACGCGGACCTTGGTCTCATCGCTGATTTTCCCTCCGAAAAACGCCTCGGCGTAGAGTTCGCGCGCTACCAATTCAAGATGCAATTCCATGTACTGAATCAGCTCGCGAATACGCGCCGCTTCAAACGTGTCAGCAGGTAGCAACGGTTTTTGCGGATACGTCGCCTCGACGTAATCAAGCATCACTTGTGACTCGAACAGCACCTTGTCACCGATCTCGAAGTAAGGCACTTTGCCCAGCGGAGATTTCTCGAGCAAGGCCGGTGAACGGTCTACCCACACGAGTTTTTCCTGGAACGGGACTTCTTTTTCCATTAACGCGAGCTTGACTTTATTGTAGTAATTGCTGGCCGAGAAGCCGCACAGAGTTAGCATTCTGCCTCCTGGTGTTGATCGGTCCGGCGCGAGTACCGGATGTGTTTGTACAAGCTTGCTGGGGTTACAATGAAGGGTGAAGTCTATCACTGGCCGCATCACCCGACGGCGGCTCAACCGGCACTCAACAGCGTCACTAACGAAGTCCCTGGCACCCCATGTCCGCCGAACTGCTCGCCTCCCGCCGAGATGCCACGCTGATCCTCACGCTCTCCAATCCGGGCGCGAGGAATGCGCTGCATCCTGACATGTATGCGGCCGGCGTGGAGGCCTTGTCGACCGCCGAGCGCGATCCCGAGATACGCGCCGTGGTGCTGACCGGCGCGGGCGACACGTTCTGCGCGGGCGGCAATCTGAATCGCTTGCTCGAAAATCGCAGCAAAGAGCGCGCGGTGGCCGCCGATTCGGTCGGCAAGCTGCATGCATGGGTGGAAGCACTGCGCGATTGCCCCAAGCCCGTGATCGCCGCCGTCGAGGGTCCGGCAGCGGGTGCAGGCTTCTCATTGGCTCTGGCCTGCGATCTGATCGTGGCTGCGCATTCATCGCAGTTCGTGGCAGCCTATGTGAAGGTGGGGCTGTCACCCGATGGCGGCATCAGCTGGACGCTGTCTCAGGCGTTGCCACGTCAGCTGGCCACCGAGATCCTGATCGAAGGCAAGGCCGTCTCGGCAGCAAGACTGCACCAGGCGGGCGTTGTCAACCGTGTCGTCGTTGACGGACAAGCATTGAATGCCGCGCTGGACTGGAGCGACGAACTCGCGCGGCTATCGCCGAATGCAATGGAAAACATCAAATCTCTGCTGAGAGAAGCGCATAACCATACCCTGCCCGAGCAACTGGAATCCGAAAAACAAAGCTTCGTCGATTGTCTGCACCACCGCGACGCGTTGGAAGGCATCACTGCCTTTCTCGAAAAAAGAAAACCTCGTTATCAATGAGGCCACCAGTCAACAACAAAACAAGAAAGCAATCCCGCAATGAGCTTCAAACCACGTCGCCGCGTATTCCTGATGCGGCATGGCAGCGTCACTTACTTCGACAATGAAGGCAAACCCTATCTGCCAGAGACCGTTCCGCTAAATGAACAGGGACAGGCGCAGACCACTGCCGCCGGTCGCGTATTCGCAGGCGCCGGCATACGCTTTGACAAAGTCATCGTATCGGGACTACCCCGCACGCTGGAGACTGCCCATCGCGTTCTGGCCGAGACCGGACAGAAGATCGATCTCGAACACTGGCCCGAACTCGTGGAAATCCGAGGCGGCAAGCTCTCGGCAATACCGGATCACCAGCTACGCGAGGCCTTCACCGGCGCGTTTGAGGGTGTGCCCCCCGAAGACAAACAATTCCTGGGTGGTGAGACCGTCGGTCAGCTAATGGACCGCGTGTACCCGGCCATTGACCAACTGCGTGCCGATCCCGAATGGGACACGGTGTTGATGGTGCTCCATGGCGGCGTCAATCGCGCGATCCTGTCCTACGCGCTCACAGGTCAGCGACTATTCCTCGGCAATCTGGCACAGACGGCGGGCTGCATCAACGCGATGGATATTGGCGAATCAGCATCGGATTGGGTGGTTCGTCTGGTGAATTACTCACCGCCGTCCGAGCTGCAAGCCGAATCGCGCAGCACAACAATGGAAGCACTTTTCGAGCAGTACCGCAAGGCACGCGGTCTGTAAGTTTCGATCAGTAGACTTCCACAAATAACAACGCAGGAGACAGCGGGGCTATGTACGAAGAATTCATGGGAACCAAACCGGTCGCAGAGCGTATGAAAGTTGATCTCGATGCGCTCTCCGCCTACATGCACGCGCATGTACAGGGATTCCAGGGGCATCTGCAGATAGAGCAATTCAAGGGTGGCCAGTCCAACCCGACGTTCAAGCTGAGTTCCGGTGACCAGCACTACGTGCTTCGGACCAAACCCGCGCCTGCGGCGAAGCTGCTGCCCTCTGCGCATGCGATCGATCGCGAATTCCGTGTAATGGATGCGCTGTCAAAAACGGGTTTCCCCGCTGCTCGACAATACGCATTATGCGAAGACGAGTCCGTGATCGGGCGCGCGTTCTACATCATGCAATTTGTCGATGGCCGTGTGCTGTGGGATCAGTCTCTGCCCGGCATGAGCAATGACGATCGTGCTGCGCACTATGATGAAATGAACCGCGTGATCGCTCAGCTGCACAGCCTCGACTACAAGCTCGTCGGCTTGGAAACCTTTGGCAAGCCGGGTAATTATTTCCAGCGCCAGATCGATCGCTGGATACGTCAGTACAAAGCGGCCGAGACCGAGCATGTCCCGGCGATGGAGCATCTGATCGAATGGTTGCCGAAGCATATTCCGGGCGGAGAGATCACCACCATCGTGCATGGCGACTATCGTCTCGACAATATGATCTTCCACCCGACCGAACCCAGGATTCTGGCGGTGCTCGACTGGGAGCTGTCCACTCTCGACCATCCGCTCGCCGATTTTTCTTATCACTGCATGAGCTGGCATATTGAGCCTGGCCTTTTCCGCGGTATTGGCGGACTCGATCTGAAATCGCTGGGCATCCCGACTAAAGATGAGTACATCGCCCGCTACAGCGAACGCACAGGCATTCAGATCAACAAGGAAGATTTTCGCTTCTACCTGGCGTACAACATGTTCCGCATGGCGGGCATCCTGCAGGGCATCATGAAACGCTACCAGGATGGCACGGCGTCCAGTGAGCAAGCATTAAAGAGCGGACAAGCCGCCAGGCCGATGGCGATCATGGGCTGGGATTACGCGTCTGGCGCACGCCCTGTCTGATTCACTCATACCGAGCAATTCGATTACCCCACACGACCACTGACAATAACGAGCGAGGAGACAACATGGACTTCGAATATTCCCCACGATGCATGGAGCTGCAAGAGAAGCTTAATCATTTCATGGATAAGCATATCTACCCGAATGAGCGCACCTACAAAGAAGAAGTTGACCGTAATGGCCGTGAGAAAGGCAATCGCTGGATACCGACCGAGATCGTCGAAGAACTCAAACCCATCGCTCGCAAAGAGGGTCTGTGGAATCTCTTCCTGCCCAAGTCGCCGCACGCACCCGAAGGCTTGTCCAATCTCGACTACGCGCCGCTGTGCGAGATCATGGGCCGCATCACCTGGGCGCCGGAAGTCTTCAACTGCTCCGCGCCCGACACGGGCAACATGGAGACCATCGAGCGTTACGGCTCTGAAGAGCACAAAGAGCAATGGCTCAAGCCCCTGCTGCGCGGCGAGATCCGTTCCGCCTTTG
>JBEDGK010000062.1:0-7512 GCA_041174665.1 Pseudomonadota bacterium | reverse complement strand
ACCTCGCGTTGTTCACGCGCGGCATCGGCCAGCCATTGGGCGAGTTCGGGAGGAGAGAGATGTTCCATTGCTCGTGACTTCGTTCAATCAAAAATGGAATGCAGCCGGCGCGACGGCATGGTGCAAGGGCTTGATACAGGTTTCGAAAAGTTTGGTGTCACTCCATGCTTCCGGCGCAGTACGGGTGAACAAGCAGGTTGACATTACCGGCGCTTCACCAATGATGGCCAGGAGCCGACCGCCAATGCTTAACTGTTCGAGAAAGACACGCGGCAATATTGGCAACGCACCGGAGATCACGATCACATCCCAGGGTGCGGCGCGCGTTCCACTTCCAGCCCAGCCCTGTGCGCCATTACCCAGTTCAACATTCACATTGGCTATGCCATAGGCCGAGAGATTTTTTTCTGCCAATGCCTTCAGCTCGGGGAGTATCTCGACCGAGGTCACATGTCTTGCATGATGTGCGAGTAGCGCAGCCATATAACCAGAGCCTGTGCCGACCTCAAGCACGGATTCAGTATCGTTGATGCCGGCTTCCTGCAATAGGCGCGCTTCCAGTTTCGGTGACAGCATGTTTTCGCCGCCGGGCAAAGGAATCTCGGTGTCGACGAAAGCGAGTGCCTGATAGGCAGCAGGCACGAAGGCTTCGCGGCGCACGGCGACCAGTGTTTTCAGGACTTCTTTGTCGAGTACCTCCCAGGTACGGATCTGTTGCTCGATCATGTTCACGCGGGCTTGTTCCAGGTTCATGGCTTTCTTCAGGTAGGGGCCGTCAATGTCGGATAACTTGCGATTTTATCAAACGGCGTCATTATTTTTGGTGGTCACATTGGCTTCCGCCGCGGTGCCACGGGTCTCGGCGTCGACAGATTGTGGCAAGAAACGGCCTCGCGCCCAGACAGCAAAATCATCCAGCCAGGTGTAGATCACCGGCACCACCACCAGCGTCAGTATCGAGGAGGTAATGATGCCGCCAATGACCGCTTGTCCCATCGGCGCACGCTGCTCTGAACCCTCCGACAAACCCAGCGCCAGAGGAATCATGCCGAAGACCATGGCCAGCGTTGTCATCAGAATGGGACGCAGTCGTACGTGGGCAGCTTCCAGCAATGCGGCGCCTCTTTCCATCCCTTGTTTGCGTGCCTGATTGGCAAAGTCCACCAGCAGAATCGCATTTTTCGTGACCAGGCCCATTAACATCACGAAGCCGATGATCGAAAAAAGATTCAGCGTTGAACGGAAAAACACCAGAGACAGGAAAACACCGATGAGCGTCAGCGGTAGCGCCGACATGATCGCGACCGGCTGCAGGAAGCTCGCGAATTGCGACGCCAGAATCATGTAGATGAAAATGATCGCCAGCAGCAAAGCCTGCAGCGCATAGCCGAAGGACTCTTGCATGTTCTTGGTCGCGCCCCCCACCTGAAAGCGATAGCCCGCAGGCCATTTCATATTCTCCAACACCTTTCTTACTTCCGCGCTGACCTGGCCGGACGAGCGTCCCACGACATTCGCTGACAGCTCGACCTCGCGGTTCAGGTCGCGGCGATTGATCTGATTCGCACCCGAGGCCGGTGTGATACTGGCCACTTGGCGCAGCGGCACCATGCGCGGCGTGCCGTCGCCGTTCATCTGCGTGCTGGCGATTCGCAGCCGGGACAGGTCTTCAATATTGGTTCGCTCGGACGGTGCAAGGCGAACCGTCACATCGTAGGTTTCGTCATTTGGTGCACGCCAGCCAACCACTGGATCACCGGCCAGCAAAGGACGCAGGGTGTTACCTATCTGTGCGACCCCCACGCCGAGATCAGCGGCAACATCGCGATAAGGCTCTACCCAGATGCTGGGTTTGTTGGGCTTTAGGCTGGAATCCAGATCCACCACGCCCTGCACTGCGCGAATCTTGGTGGTAGCTTCGTCGGCCAGCTTTCCCAGCTGTTTCAGATCAGGGCCGAGTATCGAGAGGCGTAATTGCTTGTTGTCGCCCCCCACACCATCCAGCGTGCCCACATGCGTGACCGTGATGCCCGGGATTTTTTCAAGCTGCTCTCGCAGTGGCTGGTTAAGCTGCTTGGTGCTGCGCGTCCGCTCAGCCCGCGGCACCAACCGTGCATAGGTAGTCGCGTAACTCTTGCCCTGCACAGTCCCCGTGTTGATCGTGGTGTAGAGATCGCGCACTTCGGGTAGCGTGCGCAGCGCTGCCTCGACTTGTCGGGCTTTGCTTTCAGTGAACTCCAGCGACGAACCGATAGGGGTGTTGTAGATCACACCGGTTTCCGAATAATCGGCCTGCGGCACGAATTCGGTACCAACCAGACCAGATGCAGGAATAATGAAGCCACCAAAGAAAGTAGCGGCCGCCAGTACCAGCGTGGCGATACGATGCTGCAGCGCCCATTTCAGCGCCTTTTGATATACGCCCGAGAACCATTGCACCAGGCGCTCGAACTGCTCAAGTACGCGGCCTATCGTGTTGGCATACCAGCCTCTGCGCGAATGCTCGCCATACGCCGCCGGGTCATGCCAGACCGAGGACAGCATGGGGTCAAGTGTGAACGACACAAACATCGAGATCAGCACCGCCGCCGCGACGGTGACGCCAAACTGGTGGAAGAAGCGCCCGATAATGCCACCCATGAAGCCCACCGGCAGGAACACTGCAACGATGGAGAACGTGGTCGCCAACACCGCCAGGCCAATCTCTTGCGTGCCTTCCAGTGCCGCAACACGCGGACTCTTGAAGCGGCCATTTACTCTCATCCCCGCATGGCGAACGATATTTTCGCGAACCACAATTGCATCATCGATCAGCAGGCCGACGCACAAGGACAGCGCCATCAGCGTAATCATATTGATCGTGAAGCCGAACATGTCCATGAACAGAAAGGTACCGATCAGTGACACCGGCAATGTGAGCCCGGTGATCACGGTTGAGCGCCACGAGTTCAGGAACAAAAAGACAATCAGAATGGTCAGCAGCGCACCCTCGATCAGCGTGCGGCGCACATTGTCGACACCGACGCGAATCTGTCGCGAGCCATCCTTGATGACTTCCAGCTTCATGCCGGGATGCAGCGCATCCAGCGTGGGCTGGAGTTCCTTGATGACTTTTTTCAGGCCGTCGGCGACTTCGATGGTGTTTTGGCCCTGAGCCTTCAGCACATCCAGCGCCAGCGTGCGCTGGCCATTGAATAGTGCGAGATTTTCCTGCTCTTGCTGACTGTCGACTACCTGTGCGATTTGTCCCAGCAAGACAGCGCGGCCACCACGCGTCGCGACCGCGATGCGCTCAAAATCTTCCGGACGCTTGAGGCGTCCCTGTACCTGAACCACTTGCTCATTGGCTTTTGCGCGCACTGACCCTGTTGGTAGCTCCTGATTTTCATTGCGAATGGCGTTGATCAGCTGATCCATGCTGATATTCAGCGCCTCCATCTCCGCCGGCTTGACATAGATTTGGATCTCGCGTTTGACCCCGCCTACCAGTGTCACCGAGCCGACGCCTCGCACATTCTCCAGACGTTTTTTCACCAACTGATCAGCTACGGTGGTCAGCTCGCGCATCGTGAATTTGCCTTGGGCCCCATCGTTGGTCACGGCGATCGAGAAGATCGGGCGGTCTGCGGGGTCATAGCGCGTCACGCGCGGCTCTTTGACTTCCTTGCGAAAGCTGGATTTGATCAGTGCGACTTTTTCGCGCACATCCTGCGCTGCCTGTGCGGGATCGACTGTCAGAACGAATTCAATGATGACGATCGACTGTCCTTCATAGGAGCGTGAGGTCAGGCTGTTGATACCATTGATCGTATTGACCGCCTCTTCGACTTTGCGCGTGATATCTGTCTCTACCGTCTCTGGCGCTGCACCGGGATATTCGGTTTGAACCACCACCACGGGGAAAGTCACATCAGGAAATTGATCGACCCGCAGCCTGTGATAAGAGAACAGCCCGAGCACAACGAAAGCCATCATCATCATGGTGGCCAGCACGGGGTTGCCGATGCTGATACGGGTGAACCACATGGGTTGACTGTCCTTTTACGTAAGTGCGTTGGGTGAGGCGCGGGAGGCTTGGAATACGCTTACTTGGCTACTGCGATGCGGACCAGCGCGCCGGGCTGCAGGCTGCCCATGTCGGTGGCCACGACCTTGTCGCCAAACTCAAGGCCCGACTGAATCTCGGTCATGAAGTCATTACCGCTGCGCCCATTCAGGCCAGTGACCACCGGTCTGCGCGCCAGTCGTTCGCCTTCGATCACATACACATAGGTGCCATTGCCATCCTTGCGGACCGCATTTTGCGGTAGCGCCAGCACGCCCAGCTTGGAGCTCAGCACCAGCTGGGCTTCGGCAAACATTCCCGCGCGCAGCAAGCCCTGTGGATTATCGATCTGTACATAGACCAGCACTGAGCGCGATCCGGCTTGCGTCGCCGGATTGATGCGCACTACCTTACCTTCAAACTGCTGCGGCAAACCTTCAATCCGTAACATCACGCGCTGATTCAGCGCGACACTAGCGATAACATTGGTTGGAACGGCAGCCTCCAGCTCCATTTTGCGTAGATTCACGATATCCAGCAGCTTGTTATCAGCAGAGACTTTTTCCCCCGGTTGTGCGTAACGCATTGCCACTAGTCCTGAAATCGGTGAACGGATCACGGTGTCATTCAGCGATTTCTGCACCACATCCAGCGCGCCTTTTGCCGCTTCGACATTCGCCTCTGCGGCAGCATACTGGCTTGCGTAGTTATCGAAGGCGTTGCGCGAGATGAAGCCTCTGTCGACCAACGCCCGATTGTTGTCGCGGTTCCTGGCAGCGATGTCCAGCTGCGCGCGCGCCGAATTCAGGTTGCCGCGCGCCTGCTCGACGCGCGCCAGATATTCAGTTGCGTCCATCTTCACGACAACCTGGCCACTTTTGACTGCTTCGCCTTCCCGGACCAGGACTTCCCGCACATCCGCAGCTACGCGTGCTTTCACGCTCGCCACGTCAAACGCTCGCAGCGCACCGGAAAGGGACAGCGTCTTCTGTAAATCCACTGGTGCCGCCGTGAACACTTCCTGGGCCAGAAACTCCAGTGCAGGTGGTGGCGACGCGACTGCTTTGACAGGCACCGGAGGCGTCTTTGAGCGCATGAACATTCCGGCGCCAGCGACGACGGCTGCGATCACGATCATCAGCAGAACAACCCGGCGTGTGCGTGTGGACATATTCTTGTAGGTAGTCAGTGAGTGGTGGGGCTGGCTGGTGTCGCCTGCAAGCCATTGAGCAGCAGATCAAGAAAACAATCCAGATAATCAGGCGCCGAAATTGGCTCCAGCCGGCAGGAGTGGAACGAGTGCTTCCACATCATCAGCATCACCACCGGAGCAACGATCACCAGATTGGCATTGACCTTGTCTATAGGGCGAAACTCGCCGCGCGAGATGCCACGCTCGAGCATGCTGATGATCAGCGCATTGCTGCGCTGGATGACCTCTTCATGATAAAAACGCGCGACATCAGGAAAATTTCCCGATTCCGCCATCATCAGCTTTGAGATACCGGAGAGCTTGGTCTCCCCGATGCGTTCCCACCAGCGACGAATGAAGCCGCGCAGCAGCTCCCGGCTGCTGCCCGTGTACTGAGCGACATAGTCTTCCGCTTCGGCCAGCGCCGACACCAGATTGGCGCGCACCACGGCCTTGAACAATTCTTCCTTGTTCTCGAAATACAGATACAGCGTCCCCTTGGAAACGCCCGCACGCGAGGCGACATCATCCAGACGTGTCGCGGCATAGCCGCGCTCGACGAACAGGTCGAGTGCAGCGTCGAGCAACTCTTGCGGCCGGGCGTCCTTGCGGCGCTCCCAGCGTGGCTTGGCCTTGTTTTCGGCAATGGGCATCGGGTGGAATTGAATTACTAACCGGGGAGTCAGCAATATAGGGGGAGGGCTGTTGCCGCGTCAAGAGCGGTCTTTTTGTCGGGGCGAAGTGAGGGGGAATTGATCTCAGGAACCTGGTCGTGAGCGCGGTTACCGACCAAATCGAGCCCCTGAAGTTATCAATTTAAAAATCTTCTTCTCTCCAAACACACATTCTTCGAACCGTGCGCACACAACGGCCAGATCAATGTCTGCCTGAAATGAGCGAAGTGTCCGAGACAGGCGCGGAGACTGAACGGGGACCATCTCATTATCATTAACCTTACATTAGAGGCAAACCATGAGCGGCTTTCCACCACCATCACCTCCCGATAAAAACCTAAGCAATCTCTACAAATCGCCATTTTCGGAGGATGACAGTTCCGAGAAAGAAAAAACGAGCACTAATAATCAAGCTTCCATCCCTCAGCAGACTGGGCAGACCAATCAAAAATCCTGGGCAACGGCGAAACCCAAGGTCCCTCGCATCCATAGCAAGCCGTCACAAACCTCTCTGAACACAACACAGTCCGACTCGATTGCACACTCGGGCGGCAATCAGCAGCAAACCCATACGCAGCCCTTGTTGACGCCCAGAGGTGGCGCGCGCAGTCAACAGCCGCCTGTCGGTTCCACGGGTAATCTGTCAGCTGACCAAGCCTCATCCAATCAACAAGATGCAGCTACATTGATTAATACCCTTCTGTCCAGTGCTTCGCCAGTTAGTATAAGCACGTCGAGCTCTCTGACTACCACTACCACCACAACTACTCTCACAGCGAGTAACCCTGTCAATACCACGACTAGAACTCCTCCGGCAGATTCTTTGGTTGCCAACAACGTCAATCAGTCGAGCGCCAAGAAACCCCCAAAAGAATCAAGGCTCAAAAAAACTGGGAAAAACGCAGCCATCTCCGGCCTGCAAGGTGCAAGCTCGGCCATAGACGGGGCAGACCTGGGCCCGAAGCAGATGGCACAATTCCTCGTGAAAGCAGTTACCGTGGATGGAAAACTTATTCCGACTCAAAATGGTGTAAAAACTTTTATGCGCGCCAGCTTTGGGACAGTCGACGGTCAGAGCGCACAAACTTGCTTTGCTCAATTTTTACATCCGATTATCAATTCGAGCAAAATTCGCGATATTTATAATCAGATGGCTCTGAGTCTTGTGACGGTTAAGCGAGACGAGAATGGGAATGATAATTCACTGATCGGGACCGTGGATCAAATATGCTCGCGAGACAATCTTAATTCACAAACCATCACCAGTAGCACCGCTGTTCAGGAACTTCTCGATCCAATCGTAAAGCCATTGTTTTCCTATTTAAATGATGTAGGAGATTCCATAGCGAATTCGAAATTACCCGGAAAGCTTTTGCATTTCATGATTGAATTCGACCGAGAGCTGGTTAAATGGTACAAAGAAACTCTGAAAAAAATAGATTCTAAAAATTTGCTAAACAACGAAGAATTCACGGCTCTACGGAAAAACGCACAACTGGCCTTGTTAGGAGTAAAAGGAATTGATGGTTATATGAGCGTCGAGATCTTCAAGCAACTACAAAAAATGGATCTTCACTCTGATCAGGGTCATGGTACCGTAC
>JBEDGK010000061.1:0-2519 GCA_041174665.1 Pseudomonadota bacterium | reverse complement strand
AAAGGCGTGTCCTTCTGGGGGTGAGTGGCTGCTTGCGCCAACTCGAGCGCGGCTATTTTAATTCAGCAACACGATATGAAGCGGCGCCCACAGCGCTTCCGGCGGTGGCACTCAGCAACGGCACTCAGCGACGATGGCCGGCCTCCGGGACTATCAGAACTTTTTTCAGCGCTGAACCGCATCAACCACGGCCAAGGCAGTCATATTGACAATACGACGGACCGTCGCCGACGGTGTCAGGATGTGTACCGCCCGCGCACAGCCGAGTAGTACCGGGCCAATGGCAATACCACCCCCAGCGGTCATCTTCAGCAGGTTGTAGGCGATATTGGCAGCGTCGATATTGGGCATCACTAACAAATTCGCGTCACCTTTTAGCAAGGTGTCGGGCATCACTGACTTCAGCAGGTGCGCATCAAGCGCGGTGTCACCATGCATCTCACCGTCGACCTCGAGATCGGGCGCACGCTCGCGGATGAGGGCCAATGCCTCACGCATCTTGAGTGCCGACTCGCTATTGCTACTACCGAAGTTCGAGTGCGATAGCAGCGCAGCACGCGGGTGGAGCCCGAAGCGTCGCATTTCTTCCGCTGCCATGATGGTGATCTCGGCAATCTGCTCTGCGTTTGGGTTCTCATTGACATGGGTATCGACCAGCACAATCTGTCGGTCATGCAGCACCAAGGCATTCATTGCGGCGTAGGTATTCACACCAGCGCGTTTACCCAAGATCATGTCGATATAATGCAGATGCAGATCAGTATTGCCGTAGGTACCGCAGATCATGCCGTCGGCGTCGCCTTTGTGGATGGCCATGGAACCGATCAGCGTGTGGCGGCGGCGCATTTCCAGCTTTGCCCACTGCTCCGTCACGCCTTTACGGCGCGCCATCGACAAGAAGGTCTCCCAGTACGAGCGATAGCGCTCATCGCGCTCGGGATTGATCACCTCGAAATCGTGCTCCGGACGAATCCGCAAACCGTAGCGCTGTATGCGCTGCTCAAGCACTGCAGGGCGACCCACTAAAATCGGCTTGGCCAAGTCCTCATCAATCACCACCTGTACCGCGCGCAGCACACGCTCTTCTTCGCCCTCGGCAAAAACGATACGCTTTTTCTCGGGCGGCGCTTTCTTGGCAATCGCAAACACCGGTTTCATCACGGTGCCGCTGTGATAAACAAACTGCTGCAGTCGTTCCATATAGACCGCCATGTCCTTGATCGGACGCGCGGCAACACCGGCTTGCTCAGCCGCGATCGCGACTGCAGGTGCGATCTTCAGCATCAGGCGCGGATCAAATGGCTTGGGAATAAGGTAGTCCGGCCCGAAAGACAGATTAGTGACACCATACGTCGTTGCCACCACATCCGATTGCTCAGCCTGTGCCAACTCGGCGACGGCATGTACGGTCGCAATCTCCATACTGCGAGTGATCGTCGTGGCACCACAATCGAGTGCGCCCCGAAAAATATACGGGAAGCAAAGCACGTTATTGACTTGATTCGGGTAGTCAGACCGACCGGTTGCGATCACGGCGTCGTCACGTACCGCGCGCACCTCTTCTGGCAAAATCTCTGGCGTGGGGTTAGCCAAGGCCAGTACGAGTGGCTTGGGTGCCATCTGCCGCACCATGTCCTGCTTCAATACACCACCCGCAGACAAGCCCAGGAAAATATCGGCACCGGGAATTACTTCCGCCAATGTGCGCTCTTTGATGTCTTGCGCGAAGCGCTCTTTGTCGGGGTCCATCAACTCGGTACGGCCTTTGTAGACCACACCGGCCAAGTCAGTCACGATGATGTTCTCGATCGGGAAGCCGAGGTCAACTATCAGGTCAAGACAGGCCAGCGCTGCCGCGCCTGCGCCGGAAACCACCATCTTGCAATGCTTGATGTCTTTACTCACTACCCTCAAGCCATTCAAGATCGCGGCACCTACAATAATCGCGGTACCGTGCTGATCATCATGAAACACCGGGATCTTCATCCGGCTGCGCAGCTTGCGCTCGATATAAAAGCACTCAGGGGCTTTGATATCTTCCAGATTCACGCCACCAAAGGTCGGCTCGAGCGCGGCGATGATGTCGCACAGCTTGTCTGGGTCAGTTTCGTTCACCTCGATGTCGAAGACATCGATGCCGGCAAACTTCTTGAACAGAACGCCCTTACCTTCCATCACCGGCTTAGCCGCCAGCGGGCCGATATTGCCTAGACCAAGCACTGCTGTACCGTTAGTGATCACCGCAACCAGATTGCCACGCGCTGTGAAGCGAAATGCGTTGGCGGGATCTGCCGCAATCTCCTCGCAGGCTGCGGCCACACCGGGCGAGTAGGCAAGTGCCAGATCGCGCTGGTTAGTCAGTTGCTTAGTCGGAGTGACGGCGATTTTGCCGGGGGAAGGGAACTCGTGATACTCAAGTGCCGCCTGGCGAAATTGCTGGCGTGCTTGCGAAGGGGTGTCGTGGGAATCCATGCGGGGCAGCTCTCGGCATGCTGTCTATTCGATGCTGGGATTCTAAC
>JBEDGK010000060.1:0-3683 GCA_041174665.1 Pseudomonadota bacterium | reverse complement strand
CCACATTATCCTCGCCCGGCGCACCAAACAACTGCTCTTTCAGCAGATGCAGTTGATCGCGCACCTGTGCCGCTTTTTCAAACTCCAGATTTTTCGAGTGTTCGAACATCAGCTTCTCAAGTCGCTTGATTTCTTTCGCGACTTGCTTCTCGCTCATCGCCTCATATTTGGCCTGCTCTTGGGCCGCCATCAGCTCTTCGCGCGCCTCATCGATCTTGTAAACACCATCGATCATTTCGCGAATCTGCTTTTTCACGCCAACCGGCGTGATATTGTTTTCTTCATTGAACGTGACCTGCTTCGCCCGGCGGCGCTCGGTCTCGCCGATCGCGCGCTTCATCGAATCCGTCATCTTGTCGGCATACAGGATCGCTGTGCCATTGATGTTCCGCGCTGCCCGGCCAATCGTTTGAATCAAGCTGCGCTCAGAGCGCAGAAATCCTTCTTTATCGGCATCCAGTATCGCTACCAGTGACACTTCAGGGATATCCAGACCTTCGCGTAACAAGTTAATGCCGACCAGCACGTCAAACGTGCCCAGTCGTAGGTCGCGAATGATCTCTACCCGCTCGACGGTATCAATATCACTGTGCAGGTAGCGCACAGCCACGCCGTTATCGCTCAGATATTCGGTCAGCTGCTCCGCCATCCGCTTGGTGAGTGTCGTCACCAGCACGCGCTCATTCTTGGCGACACGATCCGCGATTTCATTCATCAGGTCATCGACCTGAGTACTCGCTGGCCGCACGATGACTTGAGGATCGACCAGACCGGTAGGGCGCACGACCTGCTCGACTACTTGCGAAGAACGCTTGCTCTCATAATCTGCAGGGGTAGCAGACACAAATACGGTTTGCCGCATCTTGGATTCGAATTCATCGAACCGCAGCGGCCGATTGTCCAGTGCCGACGGCAAACGAAAGCCATAATCCACCAGATTGGTCTTGCGCGCGCGGTCGCCGTTATACATTCCGTTTAACTGCCCCATCAGCACATGGGATTCATCCAGGAACATGAGCGCATCTTCGGGCAGATAATCGACCAACGTGGGTGGCGGTTCGCCTGGTTTGGCGCCGGACAGGTGCCGAGAGTAATTCTCGATGCCTTTGGTAAAACCGATCTCTTGCATCATCTCCAGATCAAACCGTGTGCGCTGCTCCAACCGCTGCTCTTCCACTAGCTTGTTCTCTTTCCGGAAAAACTCCAGCCGTTCGCGCAACTCAAGCTTGATGCTTTCTATCGCACGCAGCACCGTGGAGCGCGGCGTCACATAGTGCGAGCCGGGGTACACAGTAAAACGAGGAATCTTCTGACGCACTCTGCCCGTCAGCGGATCAAATAATTGAATGCTATCGATCTCGTCATCAAATAATTCCACTCGTATCGCCAGCTCGGCATGCTCGGCGGGGAAGATATCAACTGTATCGCCGCGCACTCGGAAAGTACCGCGATCAAAGTCCATCTCGTTACGCGTGTACTGCATCTGAATCAGGCGTGCGATCACGTCACGCTGCGACAGCTTGTCTTTAGTCCGCAGGGTCAGCACCATCTGATGGTATTCGTTCGGATTACCGATACCGTAGATCGCTGACACGGTCGCCACGATCACCACATCACGCCGCTCCATCAGTGATTTGGTGCAGGATAGCCGCATCTGTTCGATGTGTTCGTTGATCGCCGAGTCCTTCTCGATGAACAGATCGCGCTGTGGCACGTAGGCCTCGGGTTGGTAGTAGTCGTAGTAACTGACGAAATACTCAACCGCATTCTGCGGAAAGAAATCGCGAAACTCGGAGTACAACTGCGCGGCCAGCGTCTTGTTGGGCGCAAATACAATCGCGGGACGACCAAGCCGCGCGATGACGTTGGCCATCGTGAAGGTTTTTCCGGAACCCGTCACACCCAGCAGCGTCTGGAAAGACAAGCCATCTTCCACTCCCTCCACCAATTTGGCGATCGCATCAGGCTGGTCGCCGGCAGGCAGGAATGGCTGGTGCAGCCGGAAAGGCGAGTCGGGGAAGGTCACGAATTTCGATTCGTCCAGAGGGCTTCCAACTTCGGATAATTCAGCCATCAGAATATGACCTTTGGTAAAATTCAGGGTTTCGCAAATTCGCTTGATTTATTGGTTTTTTGGGCGGTTTGCGCCCCGGGCGAAGCCCTCTAGCAACTTTTCATGGTAGCACGATGAACGCACCCTTATCCGCAGCCCTATTCTCCGCCATCGAGATGGCGCCCCGTGACCCCATCCTCGGCATTACCGAAGCCTTCAACGCTGACCAGAACCCTGACAAGACCAACCTCGGCGTCGGCGTTTACTACGATGACAACGGCAAGGTGCCCCTGCTCCAGTGCGTGCAAAAGGCAGAAGCGCTGTTGATGGAAAAACTCTCGCCGCGCACCTACCTGCCCATCGAAGGTCTGGCGGCGTATGACAAGGCGGTGCAAGAACTGGTCTTCGGTGCGGGAAGCGAAGTCGTGACCTCCAAGCGCGCTATTACTGCGCAAGCCATCGGTGGCACTGGCGCGCTGAAACTGGGCGCCGATTTTCTCAAACGCTTCTCGCCAAATGCGCAGATCTATATCAGCGACCCGAGTTGGGAGAACCACCGCGCGCTGTTCGAATCAGCCGGCTTTGTGGTCAATAACTATCCGTACTACGACGCAGCGAGCAAAGGTGTGAATTTTGCTGGCATGCTGGATATGTTGAGGAAGATACCGGCTGGCTCAATCGTAGTGCTTCATGCTTGCTGCCATAATCCCACAGGCGCCGATCTGACCGATGAGCAGTGGAAACAGGTAATCGAGGTAATCACTCAGCGCGGCCTCGTGCCCTTCCTTGATATGGCCTATCAGGGATTTGGCGACGGTATCGCTGAAGACGGCAAGGTCGTGGGTATGTTCGCAGCCACCGGTGGCCCGCTGTTCGTGTCGAATTCTTTCTCGAAGTCTTTCTCGCTGTACGGCGAACGCGTGGGTGCGCTGTCGATCGTCGCAGCCAGCGCCGAAGAAGCCGCTCGGCTGATGTCTCAGCTAAAGCGAGTGATCCGCACCAACTACTCCAACCCACCAATGCACGGCGGTCAGGTCGTCGCCACTGCTCTCGCCACCCCCGAGTTGCGTCAGCTATGGGAAGAAGAGTTGGCCGGCATGCGCGTACGCATCAAGGCCATGCGACAGGCCATGGTGGATAAACTCAAGTCCAAGGCACCTGGCCATGACTTTGACTTTGTCGTTCGCCAGCGTGGCATGTTTTCTTACTCGGGACTGAGCAAGTCCCAGGTCGAGCGGCTCAAGAACGAGTTCTCCATCTACGCGGTGGACACTGGAAGGATTTGCGTAGCAGCCCTGAACTCCCGCAACATCGACCGAGTCGTGGACGCGATCGCCAAAGTACTTTGATTTCAACTGGTATCAGCTTGTTAAATGTTGCACAATTTGACAAGCGGCAGGAAACGCGGCATACTTTTGACCCTGTTCCCTGATAGCTCAGTCGGTAGAGCGACGGACTGTTAATCCGCAGGTCCCTGGTTCGAGTCCAGGTCGGGGAGCCAAAGACCTTGGGTACGTACCGGTCACATGGTTTACACCTTTTACCACTCATATCTCCAGCACTTTGGGACCATTTGCGAGTGGCCCGTCACAAATAACTTAAATATTCCATCTAGCTCTACTTCAATGCC
>JBEDGK010000059.1:0-2618 GCA_041174665.1 Pseudomonadota bacterium | reverse complement strand
CGGCATAATTCACAATATGTTTCCTGATCCATCGGGTGTCTCCGCATTGTTTATCAGCAGATGTCGTGGGCTGTGCGGCAGCGAGTTGACGAGTAATTTGTCGGGTAAGTCGTGGAGTTTGTGTAACGAAGACTTTATTAGGGTTCAATAAGTGATTGGTCGGACTGCGGTTCAAATAGTGTCAGATGATCGATATCAATTTACTTACAATCGGAGTGACTAAATTATTCAGACTAAAAATGTTGCGAGGTAAAAAATTTTCATTGATGGTTTTTGACGATGATCCATCCAAATTTTGGAAATAAAAAACCCGCAAATTCATTTGCGGGTGCTTGCAGGGTGTTTGAGCTGAAAATTTTGTCAGGAAGGCGCCGTGAGGATCGCTATGGTGGGATCCAAACTTTCAGGGGTGGCGGTTGGCGCATGTCGAGAATGAATCTTACCTTCTTTGTCTAAGAGGAACTTCGTGAAATTCCACTTGATCGCCTCGGTCCCCAGAATGCCTGGCGCTTCCGCCTTGAGCTTCACGAATAGTGGGTGCGCGTTGGGTCCATTGACATCGACCTTCGCAAACAGCGGAAAACTCACGCCATAATTTTTCTCGCAGAAGCTGGCGATGTCGGCCTCGCTCCCAGGCTCTTGGCCACCGAATTGGTTGCAGGGAAAGCCGAGCACGGCAAAGCCTTTGTCCTTGTATTGGCGATACAAAGCCTCCAGCCCCGCATATTGTGGTGTGAAGCCGCACTGGCTGGCAGTATTTACGATCAGTAGTACTTTTCCTCGGTAAGCGGACAGGTCCGTGGTTTCGCCGGCTAGGGTGGTGACCGGAATGTCGTACAGGCTGCTCATGGGTTCTCCTTGGGGGTCATGGGTAGGGCCAGTCTTCGGCCGGTCAGTCAGCTATATCTGACGATAGGCGATAATGCCGGATCATGACGATTTCTGCACATCTTGCCCAGGTCAGAGAAGGCATCGCTTTAGCTGCGCGTGCGGCGGGACGCGAGCCCGATTCGGTCTGTCTGCTTGCGGTGTCCAAAACGTTTGGCCCGGAAGCCGTGATCGAAGCGGCGGATGCCGGTCAGCGCGATTTCGGCGAAAACTATGTTCAGGAAGCGTTAGACAAGATCGCGGAGGTAAAGGCTCGGCGAGCAGATCTCGATCTGATCTGGCATTTCATCGGGCCTCTCCAGAGCAACAAGACCCGCTTGGTGGCGGAACAAGTTGACTGGGTGCATTCAGTCGACCGCATAAAGATAGCGCAGCGGCTTTCCGACCAGCGTCCCACAAACCTCCCGCCGCTGAACATTTGTCTGCAAGTGAATGTCAGTGGCGAGGCAAGCAAAAGCGGTGTAGCACCCGGAGAATTACAGACGCTCGCAGCAGCTTTGCTGAGCCTGCCACGCCTCCGTCTGCGTGGATTGATGGCGATTCCTGAGCCAGAAGCTGATCCCGTCTTGCAGCGTCGGCCATTCGCTCTGCTTCGAGATCTGCAGCAGCAGCTGAGTGCCGCCGGTATTCTCACTGATACGCTCTCCATGGGCATGTCGTCCGACATGGCCGCAGCGATCGCCGAGGGAGCGACGATCGTGCGTATTGGCACTGCGATTTTTGGACAGCGAGATTATGGAAAATAAGCTCAAGATCTGTTTTATTGGCGGCGGTAATATGGCGCAGGCGCTGATCGGCGGTCTGGCGGACAAATTGACCGCGGCCTCGGATATTCATGTGGTCGACGTCAACCCGCAAGCGCTTGAACTACTGTCGCAACGATTTGGCGTAAAAGCATCAGCCAGTACAGATCATGTTGTTGAAACCGCGGATGTCGTGGTGCTGGCAGTAAAGCCGCAGCAAATGCGCGAGGTGGTTCGCGGCATCGCCTCTCAAATCAAAGGTCAGCTGGTGCTGTCGATTGCCGCTGGCATACGTGCGGCCGACTTGTCGCGCTGGTTGGGCGGGCACATGGCGATCGTTCGTACCATGCCGAACACCCCCGCACTGTTGGGCAAGGGCATTGCGGGCATGGTGGCACTGTCGGGCGTGTCGTCGCGGCAGAAGGAAACTGCCGACGCCATCCTGCGTGCCGTAGGCGAAACAGTATGGCTAGACCAGGAGCAGCAAATCGATGCGGTAACGGCAATCTCCGGCAGTGGCCCCGCCTATGTGTTTTATTTTCTGGAGGCGATGGAACAGGCAGCTATTGAGCTCGGATTATCGGCAGAGCAGGGCCGGGTGCTGGCTGAGGCGACGTTTCTCGGCGCATCCGCACTGGCATCACAATCGGATGAGCCGCTGTCCGTGCTGCGCGATCGCGTTACCTCCAAGGGCGGCACGACCTATGCTGCGCTGACGAGTATGGAGACTGCCGATGTGAAGCAATCGATTGTAAAGGCGCTGCACGCAGCGGCGGCACGTGGCGCAGAACTTGGGAACGAGTTCGGCGCGGATTGAGCCTGAGAACTCAGAGGATATCCAGACCAGCGGTCTTGGTGCGGAAATCCTGGGTCTGTGCGGCATGTCCATTCAGTTTCAACGCGAGTCGCAGATCATTCACTGAATCTGCGTGGCGTAATGCTTCCTCATGAGAGATCTTGTTGTCCTCGACCAGATCGAACAGCGCC
>JBEDGK010000058.1:0-4368 GCA_041174665.1 Pseudomonadota bacterium | reverse complement strand
TTGCGATGTGGTACGCCAAAGGGCCGGGCGTGGATCGCTGCGGCGATGTGTTCAAGCACATGAACCACGCGGGCACCGCACAGCACGGTGGCGTGCTGCTGGTCGCTGGCGACGATCATGGCGCCTATTCATCGACCCTGCCGCACCAGTCAGACCACCTGTTCTCTGCTTGCATGATACCCATGCTCTACCCATGCAATGTGCAGGAATATCTCGATCTCGGTTTACATGCCTGGGCGATGTCGCGCTATTCCGGCTGCGCAGTCGGCTTCAAGGCGCTGGCCGATACGGTCGAATCTACCGCCTCGGTGGATGCTGATCCGTTCCGACTGAAGATCGTTTATCCGGACAATTTCGCGATGCCCGAAGGCGGGCTGAATACCCGCCTCTCGACCGACACGCTAGGCCTGCAGGCACGCAAGCAGGAAGCGCTGATGCAGGACTACAAGATCTATGCAGCGATCGCCTATGCGCGCGCCAACAAGCTGAACCGCGTCATGATCGACAGCCCGAACGCAAAGCTTGGCATCATTGCGTCCGGCAAATCGTATATGGATGTGCTGGAAGCCCTCGACGAGCTGGGCATTGATGAGCAGCGTGCCGCCGAGATCGGTCTTCGGCTCTATAAAGTCGCGATGCCGTGGCCGCTGGAACCCGAAGGTATTCGCGAATTCGCGCAGGGTCTGGATGAAATTTTGGTCGTTGAGGAGAAGCGGCAGATCGTTGAGTACCAGCTGAAAGAACAGCTCTATAACTGGCGCGAAGATGTTCGTCCGCGCGTCATCGGCAAGTTCGATGAAAAAGGCGAATGGGTCGCGCCGCGTGGTGACTGGCTGCTCACCTCGAAAGTCGATTTTTCGGTGGCGCAGATCGCACGCGTGATTGCGGCGCGCATTGCCAGATTTCATACCAGCGATCTGATCAAGGCACGCCTCTCCTTCCTCGAAGCCAAAGAGCAAGTGCTTAGTAAAGCGGTCAACACACCGCCCCGTCCGGCCTATTATTGTTCGGGCTGCCCGCACAACACCTCCACCAAAGTACCGGAGGGCAGCCTCGCGCTGGCCGGTATCGGTTGTCATGTGATGGCTACTGCCATCTACCCGGAGTTCAACAAGCTGACCACCCACATGGGTGGCGAAGGCGCGCCGTGGATCGGACAAGCGGCCTTCTCTCAGTTGCCGCATGTGTTCCAGAACCTCGGTGATGGCACGTATTTCCACTCGGGTTATCTGGCGATACGTGCTGCCTTGGCGGCCAAGGTCAACATGACCTACAAGATTCTCTACAACGATGCGGTCGCGATGACCGGTGGACAACCGGTCGACGGCACGATTTCCGTGCGTCAGATTGCGCAGCAGATGGCTGCCGAGGGCGTGAAGCGCATTGCGCTCGTCACCGAAGATCTGTCGCGCTATACCGATCGCTCGGCGCTGCCGGAGCAGGTCACGCTGCACGACCGCAAAGACATGGATGCGGTGCAGCGCGAGCTGCGCGAGGTCAGCGGCGTCTCCGTGCTGATTTACGATCAGGTCTGTGCCGCCGAGAAGCGGCGTCGGCGCAAAAAGGGGGAATTCCCTGACCCAGCACAACGCCTGTTCATCAATGAGGCGGTCTGCGAAGGCTGCGGCGATTGCGGTGAACAATCGAACTGTACCTCCCTGATGCCACTGGAGACCGAGTTCGGGCGCAAGCGCATCATCGATCAATCCTCGTGCAACAAAGATTATTCGTGCGTGAAGGGTTTCTGCCCGAGTTTCGTCACCATCACTGGCGGCACACCCAGAAAAACAAAACTCGATCAACACGCAGAACCGCAGTTTGCCGAGCTGCCCGAGCCCGTCGCGGCCCGCTGCGACACGCCTTACAACATCCTCATCAATGGCATCGGCGGCACGGGCGTGATTACCATCGGCGCCTTGCTGGGCATGGCCGGTCACCTGGAAGGCAAAGGTGTGTCGGTACTGGACATGACGGGCATGTCGCAAAAAAATGGCTCCGTGACCTCGCATGTGCGGATTGCTGCGACTCCGGAGGCGATACGCGCGCAACGCATCGCCACCGGCGAGGCCGATCTCGTACTCGGTTGTGACATGCTGACTGCTGGCGCGCATGACGCAATTTCAAAGATGCGCGCGGGTCGCACGCATGCCATCATCAACACGCATCAGCAACCCACTGGTCATCTCGCGCGTCAGCCCGACTGGCAGTACCCCGCCGACGAAGTACAAGCACTGATCGACAGCTCGGTCGAAGGCCATGCAGACTATATCGATGCCACTAGGTTGGCGACCGCGCTGATGGGTGATTCCATCGCCACCAACCTGTTCATGCTGGGCTATGCGTACCAGAGAGGCTTGCTGCCAGTCTCGGAAGCCTCGCTGATGCAAGCCATCGAATTGAACGGCGTCGCCATTGCGGCTAATCAGAAGGCTTTCTTGTGGGGCCGCCGCGCCGCCACTGATCTGAAAGCAGTCGAACGCATCGCACTGCCTGCACAACCGGTCTTGCTGAAAATGCCGGATACGCTCAACGCCGTCATCAGGCGCCGCGTCGAGTACCTGACCGCGTATCAGCATGCCGACTACGCGCGAGAATATGAATTGTTCGTCGATAAAGTCCGGCAGGTTGAAGCGGCGCTAGGTCAAGGTGAACGCCTCACGCGAGCCGTGGCCACCTCGCTGTTCAAGCTGATGGCTTACAAGGATGAATACGAAGTCGCACGGCTGTACACTGACCGCGCTTTCATGCAGAAGCTGAAGCAGCAATTGGACGGCAAGCTGCGGCTTAGTTTTAATTTAGCACCACCGTTATTCTCATCCAAAGATACGCAAGGACATCCACAGAAAAAAACCTACGGCAGCTGGGTGTGGCCCGCACTACACCTGCTGGCCCGGATGAAAGGCCTGCGCGGCACACGCTTGGATATTTTCGGCTGGACAGCGGAGCGGCGCATGGAGCGTAATCTCATTGTCGAGTATCGCGACATGATTGCCTCCTTGTTGACTACCCTCGATACCCGTCGCTTGCCAGTTGCAGCAGAGCTTGCGTCATTACCTGAAAAAATCCGAGGATTTGGCCATGTGAAGGCGCTTGCTGTGGAGCGCTACCGCAGCGAGGTAGAACTCGGTCTGCGCCGATTGGCTGAAGTGGATGCAAGCGGCCAAGAGGAGATGGTCGATGCGGCATGAATGGCATGAATGGCATGCGGGGGCTAAGCGGCGTAAGCAACCTATGCAGGCCGTGCAGTCTTCTTTTCAAGCTTTATCAAAGGAAAGCAGCGCTGCGTATCCTGATAGATTGATACACAATCGAGGCACTGAAAACACTCCTGGTAATCGATCTTGCCTGCCGGGGTAATTGCCTGATACTCGCACCGGTGCCGGCAGGTCTGGCACGGTGCGCCGCACTCGCTCCGGCGAGGTATCCACGACCAGACACGCAGAAATCCGAGCGACGCCAACGCGGCGCCCAGCGGACACAGGTAGCGACAATAGCCCCGGTAGACAAAGACGCTCAGCAGCAGGCAGAAGATCGCCCATGCCAGATACGGCCAGTCGCGGACAAAATACAGACTGATCGCTGTCTTGAAGGGCTCAACCTCCACCAGCCACTCCGCCATCGGGGGTGAGGCATACAAAGAGACCATCAGCGCCGCGAGTATCAGATACTTGATCCACTTCAGTCGTGCATCGAGCGCGGCACGCAAGCGGCGCTGCCGCCGCCCCAGCGCATTCGCCAGCAGACTGATCAGCTCCTGCAAGGCACCGAACGGACAGAGCCAGCCACAAAAAGTACCGCGTCCCCAAACCAGCAGGGTTAGGCCGACAAACACCCAGAGAATGACTGTCATCGGATCATTCAAAAAAAAGCTCAGATCGCCATCCGAGCTCAGTGATTCGATCGCCGCGGTGATGTTGACGATCGTCAGCTGACCCTGCGCTGTCCAGCCAATGAAGCCCACGGTAAAGAGCAGGAACAGCGTCCGCAGTCGTCGCAGGCGCTTATGGCGCACACTGAAGCGTTTCTGAGCCACCAGTGCAATGCTTAGCGCGACCAGAGCCGCGAGCAGGATACCGATATGCCCACTCCGGGATTGCCAGGCACTGATCCAATCCTGCATCTCGGATGACGACACACCGAAATCGGCATCCCGCACTGCTGCCGATGCTGCCACGGCAGGCGCAGCGATGGACTGAGCCGGCGCTGAACGCCCATCATTCGCGGGCGTGTCCATGGTGGCGCCGGGTTCATCGACAGCTTTTGCGGAAAGGGTGCGGGCCGTCGGCGATTGGCTACCCGGCACGGTCACCGAATTGGAGTCTTCGGTACCGGATTTTTTTTCTGATACTGCGCGGCTCTCTGATGAGT
>JBEDGK010000057.1:0-3749 GCA_041174665.1 Pseudomonadota bacterium | reverse complement strand
TTGTTCCCCCTAAGAAACATTAGTTTTTTCGCCCAGTTCAAGTTACTCGAATACGGCTCACAAATAAAACTCCCGAAAAGGGTCGCCAATGCTGATGATCTCTGTCGAGCTCCGCCAGAGTCATGGGCTCGGTCAAGACTTTTCCGTGCACTATGTATTTTTTTCCATAGCTTTCTCATCTACACGTCAACTTTTCTTGCCGCGTCATCTTCATATTGCTCGTCTCCCCGATATTGTGTTCCGCTCAAGGCTGGCATGCACTTTGCGAATAAGTCAGCTCATGCGCGGGTATTATGCGTGCATATCACCCAGATCAGCGAGGAGTTAATCGTCATGAAAAAAGATATTCCCAACATCAGTGGCAGTGGTGCGACAGGTATCATCAGTGCCACGACTGGTAAATTTGATGAGGCAGCTAGCTTGCGTACTGACGGTCACTCGGCCAATCACAGTCGTGCTGAGACAGGATTGCGGGATGAGTTAACACGACTGAAGAGTGATCTGGATGCACTGATGTCACATGCATCAACACTCACTGACATGGAGTTACGAGAAGCACGTGACCGGATACTTATCCGTTTTGCTTCTATACGATACATGGTATATGGCATGCTTGCACAAGCTGGCAAGCAACTCTCTCACGGAAAAAATATAACCCTTGACTATGTTCGCAGCAAACCACTGCAATGCGTTGCAATCGCCGCGGGTGCTGGTCTGCTGCTGGGCATGCTGATACGACGCGACTGACCGCAGCACTGACAGGCTGCGGTACGATAAAAGGCTTAAAAAACAATCAGGGAGGGCTCGTGGCGATCATGAGCAAAGTGAAAAGCGGGGAGCACAAAATTAGATTCAGCCTAAGGTCAGGGATGATAAGGCGAACTCGTATCACTTCAAACCATCAGCTGTGCTGGGTTAACTTGGCAGGCCATAGGTCTGCTTAGTTTCATCGTATCAGTGTGATGAACAAATTGTTCACAGCGAGGCATCTCATCGGAGGGAAACTCATAAATCGCTGAAATCAGATGGTTGGCTAGATGTGTTGGCAGTGCCTGTCTCCAGTAGGGCCATAGCAAAGTCATTGGTAGCGCAGCGAGCAGAGCAGTACTCATCAGGTGTAATTTGATAGCGGATAATCGTGGTATTTGCCTTGCACTAGCCATGTAAAGACTACATCAGTTGGAATCAGCTAAAAGTAGTCAGGTGAAGGTGTAGTAAACCAGCCGGACTCTTGTCGAATCAAAATACAGTGTACGCCAGGGGATGACAATTGGCGCCTTTCCGAGACCTGGAGCGACAACGACGTAGCGCAGCTGACGGCTACGCACATCGACCATCACGGACCGCACACGACCCAGCGTCTGCCCCACAGCAGTCACCACTGGACAGGAGCGGAAAAGCGCCGTCGCGGAAGAGTGTCCCGCCGTCACGCAAGCAAAACGCTGGCGGTCCCGGCTGCCGCCGGCAGAGCTTTCGCCATCAGAAGTTGTCAGCATCAGCCCGTGCCCCCCACCCTTTCACATTACCCATCGCAGTGAAGACTGTGACCTTGATGGGTAACTCGGGTTCAAAATACCCACCAGAGAAATGACCTGCCCTAGCGGAGCATCAGCAGCGTATTGATTGCCACACCGCTCAGACGTGTCCCAGCCCGGTCTGCGCGGTCGCGGCTGTACTTTCTTCAAGATGTTCATTCCAAGTCGCCCTTTTTGCGCCCATGGCCCCGAGTACGCCGCCGACGAGAGACAAGGCGAGCGAGAACACCACCACGCCAAATACTGTCCACGCTACCGTGCTGGCACCTTTTACTGCACGATCTGCAGCCTCACGCCCCTCGGAAGAAGCTTGCTCTGGCGATCCAGAGAGGATAAGTGCCTGGTCGACAACGACCGATGCGCGATCGCGACGCACTCCCATGTTACTGCTCATGTAGTCTATTGCCTGATCGCGACGACCGGAAGAAATATGCTCCTGCACTGCGCGCATGTCTTGTGGATTGATACTGGTGCCAAGCTGCTGATTGAGTATCGCGGCGATACCCCCGCCCGACTGCGTCATCGTTCTGGCACCCTGCGTCAGATCAGAGAACAAACCTGACAGCAAGGAGCCTCCCGCTGATGTCGCGAGCATCACAAACAGCAGCGTAGTCACTGCCCACGAAACGACGCCGTGCTGCATGCCATCAGTCTTTCTCCTCAAGCCAGACATCCGGCTGGCGACATATCCTCCGACGAGCGCAGAGATCAGCATCGATAACCCAGCCCAGATCAGCGCGCCAGTGCCGGGAGCATCACCGGTCGAGAGCCGAGTGAGCGACAGTCCGCTGGCGATGCCAAGCAGGGTCAGCACCAGTTGTACCGAGATACCGACTGCTACACCAGCCAGTACCGCACCCCAGCGTATAGTCGTCAGCAGTGATCGGCGTGCGCTATTCTCCTGCACGGTAAGTTTGCTGCCCGGATGAGTTGCGCCACTTTCAAGGTGGTAGGTTGCCATCAATGTCTCCTAGTCAGATCAAGTATGTAAGTAAGAAATAAAATACAGATCAAATGAGGAAGACCTACCAATGAAACAGATTTACCTGCATCGTACTTACGATAATGCAGGCTTATCCCTCCGCATTTGTCTATTTACTGAAGTTTCAGAGCTTGGACAGGACCCCATTCGTAATCTTCACTCGATCGCCCTGTTTTACTGCTGGTTCTGCTTCTTGAGCGAATGATTGGGAGGTTCCGTCATCCATACGTATCGTTACTTTGTAAATCTGGTTCTCCGGATGACGACGTTTTTCAATTTCGTGCCCAACATACGCACCGCCGGCAGCGCCTGCGACTGTGGATACGGTCTTCCCAGTGCCGCCGCCTACCTGATGACCCAGTACGCCGCCGATCGCTGCGCCGGCCAAAGTTCCTAACCCGAGTCCTTGAGACTGCGGAACGACTTCAATCGACTGTATCGTTCCGGTGCCGTTTACATTGCTAGCTGTAGGCCGCATTTGAACTTGAGAATCACTGCTACCACCTAGACTCTCGCAGCCCGAACCCATGAGCACGAATGCAAGCACTGACACTGAGATGCATCTGATCCGCATATTTTTTCCCCCATGACAGAGTTGAGAAGAGACTCTTGAATCATCAGTAGACCGTACAAGCAGCCGATGATCATAGAAGCTAAGCAGTAAGCGTGCCTGGCAACTTAGACATCAGCAGGTTGATTGGTATGCAATAACTGCACGCTTAAATAGCTTGCAAAAAGAACGCCTATTTTTATCCACATGATGACCAGAAATAAAAATTGATATCTACTAATGGACCTCACAGTAACTCTGGTAGTGAGCTTCATCGCAAATAGACGATGTTCAGCTCAGTAACTCGCTATCGCGCACCGGTAGCCGGCACCATATTTTCTCGGAATGCAAACGATTCATAGCCGTGGAAGCGAGTGCTGCATTTGACGTACTTGATGGGTTCGTTCCATGGACAGTCTTGCTTTCCTGCATCCGGTGGCGTGTTTTACGCGCACGTTTGTATTCTTCCAATCGGTTGTATAGCGTCTTGAGGCTGATTCCCAGAATATCCGCAGTACGCTTCTTCACCCCACCACATGATTCCAATGTGGCGAAGATCAGCTCTCTGTCAACGTCAGCCAGAGAGGTACCCAAAGGAATAGCTAATGTGAGTTGTTTTGAGTCAGCGTGTGTCAGATTCCGATCGGGTACAAGCAGCTCGAGCGATTGCTCCGAGAGAATG
>JBEDGK010000056.1:0-5720 GCA_041174665.1 Pseudomonadota bacterium | reverse complement strand
TGCATGCCCAATTCGCGTGATTTTTTCATCACTTCCTTGATCTGATGTACATCACCTTTAAAAATCAGATCAGAGACAAGGGGCGAGTTCAGCAGGATCTCAACGGCAGCGCAGCGTCCTGATCCTGACTTGTGTGGTACCAGTCGTTGAGAGATCAGTGCCTTGAGATTCAGTGACAAGTCCATTAACACCTGTGCGCGTTTTTCCTCAGGGAAGAAATTCACGATTCGGTCGAGTGCCTGATTCGCATTGTTCGCATGCAGCGTAGCCAGACACAAATGACCCGTCTCGGCGAAGGCAAGTGCGTGATCCATGATCTCGCTATCGCGTATTTCGCCAATCAGTATGACGTCTGGCGCTTGTCGCAATGTATTCTTCAGCGCGACCTGCCAGTCTGCAGTATCGGTACCTACCTCGCGCTGGGTGACAATACAGTTCATATGAGGATGAACGAATTCGACCGGATCTTCTATCGTGATGATGTGACCATGGCTATTTGCATTGCGATGTCCTATCATGGCAGCCAGTGTCGTTGATTTGCCCGAGCCGGTGGCGCCGACCATGATGATCAGCCCGCGCTTGTTCATCACGATCTCTTTCAGTTGCAAAGGCACGTCTAGTTTGTCGATGTCAGGAATATCAGTGTTGATGGTTCGTATTACCATGCCGGCTTTTGCCTGCTGAATGAAAGCCGAGACACGGAAGCGGCCTATTGCTTCAATACTGATCGCAAAATTGCACTCTCGCATCGCGACGAACTCATCCCGCTGTCGGTCATTCATCATCGATTGGACCAGTGCCAGACTCTCCTCGGCAGAGAGCGGTGTTCTGGTGACGGGTGTCATTGCGCCATTCACCTTGATCGCTGGCCCGAAGCCGGCGGTGATGAATAAATCCGATCCACCCTGTTTTTTCATCAGCAACAGCAAATGATGCATCAGTTGGCCGGGGTGGCTAATCTCCATGACCTCAACCCGCAAAGTTTTCTGGCATTTTTGCAGCGGCGCGTGCCGCTACCGGCGTGATGCGCTGGCGGCGCACCAGATCGGTCAGACAGGCGTCCAGCGTTTGCATGCCGATCGCTCCACTCGTCTGGATCGCAGAATACATTTGCGCTACCTTGCCTTCACGGATCAGGTTGCGTATTGCCGGTGTGCCGAGCATGATCTCGTGCGCAGCGACGCGGCCATTTCCCTCGCGATTCTTGATCAGGGTCTGCGAGATTACCGCTTGTAAGGATTCGGATAGCATCGCGCGTACCATGTCTTTCTCTTCGCCGGGGAAGACATCGATAATGCGGTCCACCGTTTTTGCGGCAGACACGGTGTGCAGTGTACCGAATACCAGATGGCCTGTTTCGGCGGCAGTGAGCGCCAACCGTATGGTTTCAAGATCGCGCAACTCGCCAACCAGTACCACATCGGGATCTTCCCGCAGCGCCGAGCGCAGCGCAGCGGCAAAAGAATGTGTGTGTGGGCCGACTTCGCGTTGGTTGATCAGCCCTTTTTTTGATTCATGCACAAATTCGATCGGATCTTCGATGGTCAGGATATGCGCATACTCATTTTCATTCACATGATTGATCATCGCTGCCAGCGTGGTCGACTTGCCCGAGCCAGTCGGACCAGTCACGAGCACCAGTCCACGCGGCTTGAGCGACAGTTCGGCGAAGATCCCGGGTACGCCCAGTGCTTCCAGCGACAGAATGGTCGAGGGGATGGTTCGCATCACTGCAGCGGCACCCCGGTCCTGATGAAAGGCATTCACGCGAAATCGGGCAACGCCCGGTAATTCGAAGGAAAAATCCACCTCCAATGACTCTTCATAGCGCTTACGTAGGCCATCGTTCATCACTTCGTAGATCATCGCGTGAACTTCTTTATGCGACATCGGTGGCAGATTGATGCGACGAACATCACCATGAACGCGAATCATCGGTGGTAGCCCGGCAGACAAATGCAGATCAGAAGCCTTGTTTTGTACAGAGAAAGCCAGAAGCTCAGTGATATCCATAGACGGTGCAGAGAAATAAACGGCCACACAGAAAAGTGCGCGACGCGATTATCTGCAGCGAAGTAAACGGATAACAAGCAGGAAAAAAAGAATTGCTTGCCGTTGTTGTTTATATGCGGCGAGCTGACGGGAAAAGAGGTCTCAGGCCAAGTAGATTAACCGAGAGCGATGCCGGTGAACACTGCGGCTCCCAGCCAGTTGTTCTGCCTGAATGCCGCAAAACATCGCATGCGATCGCGATCGCGGATCAGGAACCAGTGATAGACGGCGATACCGGTAGCCACCAGCATTCCCGGTAGAAAGCCATGGCTCAAGCCGTGGTGCAAACCGACAGCGGTAATGAGCGCCAGGCTGATGGCGTAGCAGAGCATCACTGCCAGTACATCATGCCGACCAAAAGTAATGGCCGATGTGCGTAGGCCAATTTTCAGATCGTCATCACGGTCAACCATCGCATATTCAGTGTCATAGGCCAGCGCCCAAAAAACATTCGCCAGTAGCAGCATCCAGGCTTCAGCAGGTACCTGATCCAGCACAGCTGCGTAGGCCATCGGAATGCCAAAGCCAAATGCAATGCCGAGATAAGCCTGAGGCAGCGCGAAGAAGCGCTTGAAGTAGGGATAGCTTACTGCGACCAATACTGCCAGAACGGAAAGCTGCTTGGTCAGCAGGTTCAGCGGCAGTATCAGCAAGAATGAGAGCAATGCCAGCACGACAGCTACTGCCACCGCTTCCCATGCGTGAATTTGACCCGAGGTCAGTGGGCGGTCAGCAGTACGTTTGACATGGCGATCGAAATCCCTGTCGGCAAAATCATTCATCGCGCAGCCGGCAGATCGCATCAGCACCGTACCTAGCGTGAAGATCAGCACCAGCACAGGATCGGGCATGCCGTTAGATGCCAGCCACAGCGCGGACAGCGTCGGCCAAAGCAGCAGCAGGCTGCCAATCGGTTTGTCGAGCCTTACCAAGCGGGCATACAGAATCAATCGGTGAGGTGAGGTGTCGGCAGGGGTATCCATGCGCAATCAAGACAAGAAAATAGGAGGGACCGATGCCGCATTGTAGTTGCAGACAGGGGGAATCAGGTTACTGATCCGAGGACGTCAGCTAATCAGCCCTCGGCAGTTATCGCGTCTGGAAGCATACTCACCCCGTTCAACTTACAAGATAGTACCGCCTGACGAACGGCCTCGAGCGCTCCGCCACGTGTGAAGCTTTTTCGCCATGCGATCACGACCCGGCGCGAAGGCTGTGGATCATCGAAAGGCAGATAGCGCAGCATACTGTCTGAAGCCGACGCGGATGGCACGGAAGCCTGAGGAAGCACAGTGATACCAATGCCGGAGGCAACCATGTGACGTATGGTCTCCAGCGAAGAACCCTCGAAGGTGCGTGCGATGCCACCGCCGCTCGTCGAGAACCGCGACATCTCCGGGCAGACTTCCAGTACCTGATCACGGAAGCAGTGGCCAGCACCCAGCAGCAGCATGGTCTCGCTCTTGAGTTCTTCGGCACTGATTTTTTTGCGATCTGCCCACTGATGATGACGCGGTAGCGCGACCATGAAGGGCTCGTCATACAGAGGCCGCACCATCAACCCTTGTTCATTGAACGGTAGTGCCATGATCGCTGCGTCTAGTTCGCCAGCGCGCAGCATTTCGATTAGCCTGACCGTGAAATTCTCTTGCAGCACCAAGGGCATTTGCGGCACGCGCTCGATTATCGTGGGCACCAGCTGGGGCAGCAGATAGGGCGCAATCGTGTAGATCACGCCAACACGCAGCGGGCCGACTAGCGGATCTTTGTTTTGTGTGGCGATGTTCTTGATAAAGGCTGTTTGCTCGAGCACGTGTTCGGCCTGCGCGATGATCTGCGCGCCGATCGGCGTGACTGAAATTTCCGAACCACCGCGCTCGAATATGGCGACGCCCAACTCATCTTCAAGTTTTTTGATTGCGACTGACAGCGTGGGTTGCGCGACGAAGCAAGCTTCGGCTGCGCGCCCGAAATGCTTTTCGCGTGCCACTGCCACAATGTATTTCAGTTCTGTCAAGGTCATGTCGCTCAGTGTCGCACAGATGGCGGACCCGGGTGAATCGTCTGGCAACGATCAAACGCGTAAATAGTCTTCCTTCACGCCCAGCCACCGCGCCAGGTGCGTATCGGCGATGTCCGGAGTCTCGCTCAGCAGCTGTTGCGAAAGGTCGCGCGCCTTCTCGACGAGCCACTGATCTCTTTCAAGATCGGCAAATCGCAGCATTGCCTGCCCGGACTGGCGAGCACCGAGGAATTCGCCGGGGCCGCGTATCTCCAGATCACGCCGGGCGATCTCGAAGCCATCGGCTGTCTCACGCATGATACCCAGCCGCTCCTTGGCCACGGGACCGAGCGGTCCCTGGTACATCAGCAGACAGGCACTGGCCGCCGATCCGCGCCCGACGCGGCCGCGCAGCTGATGCAGCTGCGACAGACCGAAGCGCTCGGCATGCTCGATCACCATCAGTGACGCATTCGGCACATCAACGCCGACCTCGATGACTGTGGTTGCGACCAGCAGCTGTAGTTCGCCACGCACGAAGGCATCCATCACCTGCTGCTTGTCCGCAGACTTCAGTCGTCCATGCACCAAACCGACTCTCAGGTCGGGCAGCGCTGCCGAGAGTAACTCGAAGGTTTCCGTCGCTGTCTGCAATTGCAAAGCCTCGGATTCTTCAATCAGCGGGCATACCCAATAGACCTGACGCCCTTCGAGTGCGGCCGCGTGCACGCGCTCTATGACCTCATCGCGTCGATCCTGACTGACCAGCCGCGTGACGACCGGCGTTCTTCCTGGGGGCAGCTCATCGATCACTGACACTTCCAGATCCGCGAAATACGTCATTGCCAGCGTACGTGGTATCGGTGTGGCCGACATCATCAGCTGATGCGGCACGCTGCCCACGCCCTTATTGCGTAAAGTCAGGCGCTGTGCGACGCCGAAGCGGTGCTGCTCGTCAACGATCACCAGTCCCAGCTCGGCGAATTCGACGTCCTGCTGTATCAGCGCGTGGGTGCCGATGATCAGCCGGGCTTCGCCGGATTCGATGCGGGCGCGTGCCCCTTCTTTCTCGCGTTTTTTCAGGCTACCGGTAAGCCACGTAACCGCCACGCCCAGCGGCTCCATCCACGCGGCGATCTTGCGAAAGTGCTGTTCGGCGAGGATTTCAGTCGGCGCCATCAGCGCGGCCTGATAGCCGCAGTCGATCGCTTGTGCTGCCGCCAGCGCGGCAACGATCGTTTTTCCGCTGCCTACATCGCCTTGCAGCAGACGCTGCATGGGAAATGAGGCTTTCAGGTCAGCGCGTATTTCGTCGAGCACGCGTCGCTGTGCCCCAGTGAGTGAAAAAGGCAAGGCGTCGAGCAATGCAGCAGTGAGCACCCCAGGTTGTGCCAGCACGGGCGCGCCTTGCTGGCGGCGCGCGGCTTGTGCTCGCTTCATCGATAATTGTTGTGCGAGCAGTTCATCAAATTTCACACGTACCCATGCGGGATGGGTACGCTCTGCCAGCGCATATTCATCGACATCCGGCGGCGGGTTGTGCAGCAGGCGGACCGCGGGTTCGAAAGGCATCAGCTTCAGCGATTCGCGCACGCTATCCGGCAAGCTGTCGTCCCAGGCGATGCGGGTCATGGCATTGCCGATTGCCTTGCGTAGTAATGTCTGC
>JBEDGK010000055.1:0-16398 GCA_041174665.1 Pseudomonadota bacterium | reverse complement strand
TATCTCGGCGTGGCCGAGATCTTTGACATCCAGCCCGACGAAGTCATGCTGGTCGCCGCGCATGAAGATGACCTCGACGCGGCGAAAGCCTGTGGATTGCAGACCGCGTTCATCGAGCGTCCGGACGAATACGGCCCCGACATGACGGTACCCAAAGGCGATCTCAGCCGCTTTACCTTTGCCGCGAGTGACTTCAATCATCTGGCCGAGCAGATGGGCGCATAAGAAAAACAAAAACCATTCTATTCAACCCACAATAAAAAAAGTACCGTGCTGCAGAGGATGCAGCACGGTCAGCCCGCACGGAGAAGCGCATGAAAAAAATCGGAATGATCGGTATCGGCCTGATGGGCCACGGTATTGCCAGCAACATCGTCAAGCACGGCTACCCGCTGACCGTGATGGAGCATCAGGGCAATCAGCCGCTGGACGGTCTGCTCGCGCAGGGCGTGAAGACCGTGAAGACGCCCAAGGCGCTGGGTGCCGAGGCAGAGATCATCCTGCTGTGCGTCACCGGCGCGCCCCAGGTGGAATCAGTACTGGCCGGCGCAGACGGGCTGATCACGGGTCTCAAGCCCGGCAGCATCGTGATCGATTGCTCAACCTCGATACCGTCATCAACACAAAAACTGGCCAAGCTCGTCACTGCTGCAGGCAGCGTGCTGATCGATGCCGCGATGACGCGCACCCCGAAAGAGGCTGCAGAGGGACGTCTGAATTTGCTGGTCGGCAGTGATGCGAGTACGTTTGCGGCTGTGAAGCCCGTGCTCGACTGCTTTGCCGAAAATATTCATCACATGGGCGAGGTCGGTGCCGGGCATCAGATGAAGCTGCTGCACAACTATGTGTCGCTTGGCACCGTGACCGTCATTGCCGAAGCGGCGGCGTGCGCACGAAAATCCGGCATTGCGCCGGAAGAATTCGTTGATGTGCTGCACAAGGGTGGCGGCTGGGGCGCGGCACTGGAGCGTCTTAAGCCCTATCTGCTGAATGATGGCGATACGTCCAATCTGAGATTCTCGCTGTCGAACGCGTCCAAGGATCTTGGCTATTACACGACCTACGCGGCGGATACTCACGCTGATCACACCGTCGCCGCGGCGATCAAGCAGACGATCACGCAGGAATGCGATGCCGGTCATGGTGACGAGCACATGCCGAACATGATCGCCTATATCGCTGCACGGTAAGGGTGGAACGGCGCGCCGTACTGAGGTGACGAATCAAATTTGTCGCCAGCTGAGGTAGCGGGCGGCCGTACGGCCGGGTACGACGGATGATCAGATCCACCGGTAGCAGCCGACGGGAGAGGTCATGAGGCGATTCACCGGTATTATCACCACGATGACATTGTCGATTGCGCTGTCCGGCATCGCCCCCGATGCGTCAGCGCAGTATACGGGCGACACCATTCGCATCGGCCTGCTGACCGATATGTCGGGTCCGTACTCCGATATTTCCGGTCAGGGCGGCGTCGAGGCGATCAAACTCGCGATCGCCGATGTGGGCGGCAAGATCAATGGCAAGAAAATCGAGATCTTGTTCGCCGACCATCTGAACAAGGCCGACGTCGGCGCCAGCAAGGCGCGCGAGTGGTTGGATCGTGAAGAGATCGATGTGCTGATGGTGGCTGCGAACTCGTCGGTGATGCTCGCTGTCTCCAAGCTTGCCGCTGAAAAGAAAAAGCCGCTGATCATTCCCGCGACCGCCACTGCCCGCGTAACGAATGAAGACTGTTCGTATTACACGATCCACTATGGTTACGATACGGTGGCCGCCGCGCGCGGCACCAGTTCGGCGGTCGTGCGGCAGGACGGCAAGAGCTGGTACTTCCTGACTGCTGACTACGTGTTCGGATCGTCGCTGGAAGGCGATGCGGCCAAGGTGATCAAGGCGCTGGGCGGTAATGTGCTCGGTGCATCGCGCCATCCGCTGAACGCGTCGGATTTTTCTTCCTTTCTCGTGCAGGCAAAGGCATCAAAGGCGCAGGTGCTCGGATTGGCGAATGCCAGCAATGATCTGATCAACACCATCAAGGCAGCGAACGAGTTCGGCATCACGCAATCAATGAAAGTCGCTGCGCTGCTGATGTTCATCACCGACGTGCATGCGCTGGGTCTCAAAGACACGCAGGGGCTATACACCACCGATAGCTGGTACTGGGACCAGAGCGCCGACTCCCGCGCATGGGCAAAGCGCTATTTCGCGGTGATGAAGCGCATGCCTACGGCGCTGCACGCATCGACCTATTCATCGGCAATGACTTATCTGAAAGCAGTCAAAGAGACCGGCACTGATGATGGGGACAAGGTGATCGCGCATATCCGCAAGGGTGTGGTCAATGACATGTATGCCAGCAATGCGTCGGTTCGCGAGGATGGCCGACTGATGACCGACCTCAAGCTGGTGCAGGTAAAGACGCCCGAAGAATCGAAATATCCGTGGGATTATTACAAGATCGTGCGCAGCATTCCCGCTGCCGAGGCGTTTACCACCAAGGCCGAGAGCAAGTGTGCGTTGTGGAAATGATGATGGAACGTAGTTCCACCGTCGTCCCGGCGAATACCGGGGACTCTGTCGAGCGATTCCCCCATGGGTATCAACTGAAGCTTGCCCGCGGTCGCCTGGAAGTTGTCGATTGACTTTGCTTGAATATCGATATCACAAAAGAATATCGATTTATGCTCCGCTACTTGCCTGGCTAATCGCAGATCGTTGAATGCTGTTGCAAAAAAACGCTCTGTGAGAGGACGGTCAAGTCAATCCAATTCCGCGAATACCTTTCGCTACGTAACCGGCCCTGCAAACGTCATCACCAGTCCATCAGGAAAGACTGTGGTTCTGTATTGACGAACTCCCCACATTGCAAAAACTGGATATTCTCAAGCTCGCACTGACCAATGCCCGCAAATATAGTTTGTGCATGGTTCTGGGGGCACAAGACTTTTCTCAGGTGTATGAAATCTATGGCCACGATCCTGGGCTGTTTGATGGTTTTCATTTTCAGCACGCACAAACTATTTTTGTTAGATTTTTTAGTGCGCCAACGATGCATTTGATGCGGATATTTATCTATTCGAAGACCACGTAAGTAAGTGTTTTTTTCATTTGCGGTATCACATATCTTTCAGGAAGGGCAACATGAGCCAATTCGCTGCGAATCGCATTGGTCAATCTGCAAACCCTGTAGGTTCAGCAGAGGAAAATATTACAGCGGACCCAAACGCGGCTGGGAATCAGACGAATGTAAATAGGTCAGCATTAAAATCGAAGCAGGAAGTCAGCGCATTGTCAGGTGGCATAAACTGGAATGATTTACCTGGCGACTACATATATACATTGCTCAGCCACTTTGCAACGAGCGTTCTTCAGAGTGATGGTCCAGAAAAAATAGAAGCCCTACGTACCATGATACGTTTTGGTTGCGCAAGTAAAACTCAGTATCAATATCTCGAAGAATTTCTTTTAAAACATCCTGATGCTCCTCTTTTGCGTGCTGAAATGTCAGCATTAAAAAAAGAAGAATGGAAAATGAATGCTCGAAGTATAGAGAATCAACTAGATAAATTACGTGCTGATTTTGCAGAAACTAATCAGATTCTATCTGAGTGGGGTGTATCTTTCGACTCAAAAAATTCTTCTAGTGTTTCTCATCAAATATCGCCTCCCCAAGGCCTCGATCATTGCATAGGCATACAAATTGGATTAAAAAAATTCAGATGGCAACCGGATATGGCATCGAGACTTTCATGGCTTAACGGAGAAGTCATTAAGCTTGATGCAAAGGAAATTGGGCGAGAGCGCTTTATTAACGAAGTCTTGCCAATGCTAAAAGCGCTTCCTGCAAATTGTCCAATTATCCTTGACGCATCGAATAATGAATTACAGTCGATGGATCTGGCTAAGTTAGTCGATTTTATGAAGGTGAAGCAAACAATATATCGGCTTGATCTCAGTAATAACCCTGTTGTCAGGCGTGGTGAGGCTAGCGATCAAGTTGCAGAGTTGTTTGCGGAGCCGGGACCCTTGACTCATTTGTATCTGAGAAATACTGGATTCAACGATGAGACGGCACAAATCGTGAGCGCTTCTCTTCTTGGTGCAGTCATGCGAGATGCAGTTTCATTACAGCACTTAGATTTTAGAAGCAATCCCATTAGCGCTGATGGGGTTGCTGATATCATTCGCGGCACCTTTGATCCAATGCTAAACGAAGGTGCGGATTGGATAGAATCCGTGCCGAAAGTTGCTTACTCACTTAAGCTGGTGCGTTTCGATCCGATTCCTGAGGAATTAAAAGACGTCGTGACCCCTGCGTTAGACGAATTTAAATCCTCTGCATCTCTGTTTAATAATCACAGAGATCTTTCTCTGTACGATGGTTTTGGTCAACCAGTTGAAGCTGACGCTATGCAGCTCTACAGTATCTTTGAGCTTTTTTTCGCTTTCTTTGACAATTCTGGTAAAGATTCTGATGGTAGTATGAATTATCAAATGAGAAAAGATTCGTTTCAACGTACGGATAATGAAAACAGATTGTAAATTACCGTGGGTGAAAATTTATTGGACGCTTGAATATTAAGCAGGTTATACAGCTACCTTCTGAAGTTTAAATGGTATTTGTATGCTGGCGCCTGGCTAAGGCTGCAGTCTTGCAGCTTTTAAAAGTGGCTCGTCCTCTTGACGTCCGTACGCGGCCGGGCGACCTTCAAGACGTTTTCATCCCTGCTTGGCTTTCCTTTCATGCCGGTGATCTTCTCTATCGTGGACGTGTCGGTATCGCTGATTGGTTCTGCGGCTTGTGCGAGCCGGGCAGCCATCGCAAACAGCATCGCGGTAGCCAGCACCGCTGCCGAACAGTATGTACTCGATCTCATGATGACCTCTGAAGGAATTACTTGACAGGATTCCGCCTGTTGATACGGAGCTTCCCTAGTCAGTAAAACTCCTCTGTCGAATTGATCGGTGTCTATCTCTCGGCGGTGTAGGTGTACTCCATCGCCCACCCGTTTGTGGCCATGCAGAACGCACGCGCTTCATGCAAAAGGCCGGGTAGACCTCCACATCGCTGATGAAGATGCTCGCCGCAAACGTGTGCGGTTATCAAGTTCGGCGCTCAAGCAATCAACGTGTGTTGCGGTCGCTTTTTCCCAGAAGGTTCTTTCCGCTGCCATCACCACCGGTTGAGCAGATGAACACTCCACGTTGTCGATCACCGATGCGATGTCTGAAACCACTGGGTAGGCTTGATGTGGCTCTCCGGTGGCTATCGCATCAAATTCCAGCAGGACTGAATTTTTACCCCACCCGGATCAACCGCTTCCCCAGATTCTCGCCGCGATACAAGCCCGCAATCGCATCCGGCGCGCACGCTATCCCATCCAGAATGTCTTCCGCAAAACGGATAGCGCCCTCGCGCACCCATCGCGCGAGATCAGCGCGTGCGGTCGCGTAGTGATCTTTGTGATCGAGTATGACGAAGCCCTGCATGCGTGCGCGCTTGACCAGCAGGTGACGCTCGACGCGCGGGCCCAGCGGTGGCGGATCCCAGTTCGCCACCGACGCGGTGCCACAGATGATCACGCGCGCGCCGACATTCAGGTAGGGCATCACCGCATCGCTGATCGCGCCTGAGGTATTGTCGAAGTAGATATCGATACCTTCCTTCCCGGCGTGTGCGAGTTCTGCCGCAAAATCCTCGCGCTTGTAGTCGACCGCATAATCGAACCCGAAGCGGTTCAGACAGAGCGATCGCTTGGTCTCGCCGCCAGTAATGGCAATGGTTTTGCAACCGTGTAGTTTCGCGACTTGACCGACGATTGATCCTACTGCACCAGCGCCTGTCGAGACCGCTACGATCTGGCCCGCGCGCGGCTCGCCGATCTTTAGCAGCCCGTAATGCGCGGTGATGCCATTGATGCCCAGTACGCCAAGGTAGGTCGATAAGGGAAGGTCAGGCTCATCGACACGGCAATCGATGACCGAAGGGTCGACCGCGGCGTACTCCTGCCAGCCGAACATACCGGTGACTGCTGTGCCGACGGCCCACTCCGGATGATTCGATTCGATGATCTCGCCGGCAGCGAAGGAGCGCATCACTTCACCTATGCCCACTGGCGTTGAATAATTCGCCGCCGCATTCACCCAGCCGCGCATGGCGGGCTCGACCGATAAAAAGCGGTTCCGGATGAGTACCTGTCCATCGCCGGGGCGCGGTATCGGTGCACTCTCAATGTGGAAATGCGCCGCTTGCGGAATGCCCTCGGGCCGGCTGGCCAGAACAACTCGGCGATGGATGGTGTCGCTCATTGGCCAGCCTCCGTTTCATCTCAGCTCAGCCGCGACCCACATAGGGCATGTTGGTCGCCATGATGGTCATGAACAGCACATTACTTTCCAACGGCAGCTGCGCGATCTGCAGCACAGCTTGACCCACATGCTCGGCATTCATCCGTGGCTCGACCTTGACCGAACCATCGGCCTGCAGAATGCCGTTCGCCATTTTCTCGGTCATCTCGGTCGCCGCATTGCCGATGTCGATCTGGCTGCACGCGATATGGTCGTTGCGGTAGTCGAGTGCGATGGATTTGGTCAGGCCCGAGATCGCATGCTTGGTCGCGGTATAGGGCAGCGACAGCGGACGCGGCGCATAGGCCGAGATTGAGCCATTGTTGATGATGCGACCGCCTTTGGGTGACTGTGCCTTCATCATGCGTATCGCTTCCTGTGCGCAGAGGAAGGGACCTGTCAGGTTGGTGTTCACCACGTTCATCCAGTCTTCGTACTTGATGTCCTCGGCGAGCGTCGCAGTGGTGAAGGTACCGGCGTTGTTGAACAACAGGTCGATACGGCCGAACTTGGCTTTCAGCTGGGCGAACATGTCTTTCACGCTGGCCGGGTTACCGACATCACAGGTAACGGCGAGGCAGTTGTCTTCATTGCCGCCGATATCTTTGATGGCTTTTTCCAGCTTGTCGAGGTTGCGACCGGAGAGAACGATCTGATAGCCAGCGCCCAGCAGCGCGCGGGCCGCTGCCTTGCCTATGCCGGTGCCGGCGCCTGTGATGAGTGCGACGCGAGGTGTGGAGGTGCTCATGGATGCCTTTATGGTTCTAAGGAGTGAGAACAAATCAAAACAATGGGTGGTTCAGTATTCGGATTCAAAATCCGTCTCATAACGCCGTTGGCGACGGCGGTATTTTAGATAGGCGATGAGGGCCAGCAGCCCGCCGATGAACAGGGAGATCAGCGAGTTCGGAAATGAAGAATTCGCTGCGAGCAGCAGCTCGATCAGCGAGAACAGTATCAGGACAAATTGCGATAAGTAGTACCAGACAGTTCGCCAGGGAATCATGATCGCCTCCTTGCTGAAGCAGTGCTCTCACTGCACTCTCAATGTTGCGGTATTGCCTGCCGGATCAGCGCCAGCAGATCATCATAGTCATCAACAGCCTTGAATTGCGGGAACTGCGCGATCACATTCGCGGGAGCGTGAAACAGAAAGCCCGCATCGGCCTCGGCCAGCATCGTCGTGTCATTGAATGAATCGCCCGCCGCGATCACGCGATAGTTCAATCCTTTGAATGCCGCCACAGCCTTGCGCTTCTGGTCAGGGATGCGCAGCTGGTAATGGGTGATGCGATCATTCTCCACAATCAGCGTGTGGCACAGCAGCGCTGGCATACCCAGCTGGCGCATGAAGGGCGCGGCGAATTGCTCAAAGGTGTCCGACAAGATCACTACTTGTACCTCAGCGCGCAGCTGGTCCATGAAGGCTTTGGCACCCGGCAGCAGCGGCAGGGTGGCGATCACCTCCTGAATATCCGACAAGCGCAACCCGTGCCGATCGAGGATGGCCAGCCGGCCCTGCATCAGCTTGTCGTAGTCAGGCTCGTCGCGTGTGGTTCGGCGCAGCTCGGGAATACCGGTTTTGTCGGCGACAGCAATCCATATTTCCGGCGTCAGCACGCCTTCCATATCCAGAGTGACGAGGGCTTGTTTCACGGTTTTGCTTGGTTGATAGTGGAATCAGGCGGTTACTCTACCATCGCAATCTCCGGAGTCCGCAATTCAGCGCACCAGCGTCTCGACATTGCCATCGACCGACAGGCTTTGCCCCGTCATAGCGGCGCCGGCATCCGAGCACAGGAAGACCACAGCGACGCCAATGTCACCGGCGCTGACCATGCGGCGCAGGGATACCCGCTGCAGCACACGCTCGCGCATCTCATCGACACTCACGCCGGCAGCCTCAGCGCTCGCACTTAGCACGCGGTCTTGTCGCGGACCTTCGACAATACCGGGCAGTACAGCATTCACGCGGATTTGGTGCGGACCGAGTTCAGTGGCCCAGGTCTCGGTCAATCCGATCACGCCATACTTTGTCGCCGAATAAGGAGAGCGACGCGGAAACGCGAGTCGGCTGGCGACTGAGCCGATGTTGATGATGCTGCCGTGTCTGCGCTGCTTCATGCCGGGCACGGCGCTGCGTGTGCAGAGGAAGGTCCCGGTCAGGTTCACGTCCAGGCACTGATTCCAGTCGTCGAGCGTGATGTCTTCAATGGCAGCCGTCGGTCCAGCAATGCCGGCATTGTTGACCAGTATGTCCAGCCCGCCGAGCCGCTGCTCGATTTCAGTAAACATCGCGGCGACCTGTGCTTCTTTCGTGATGTCAGCCACACTGATCCCGATGCCCGGCAGCGATTGCTGTGCTTCTTTCAGTGCAGTGGCATTCGTACCGCAGATGTGCACACGCGCACCGTGCGCGACCAGTGCCTGCGTGATGGCCAGTCCTATGCCCTGTGCGCCGCCCGTGACCAGTGCGCGGTGGCCGTTCAGATCAAATGTCACAGGGGGATGCATGGATGTCTCTCATCATTTGATGTTGTTCTAATTCCGCGCTCCCGAGCGATGGCAGCGTGGCGTGAGATAGCCCTTGTACTATAGCAGCGACCCGCATGCTCATGGCACTTCTTGCGCTATTGGCAAGCATCACGTTGACCTTTTATGAGTACCCAGATGGACCGATCATCACTCTTCAAAGGCCCGCCGATCGGGCTGGGCACCTGGCAGATGGGCGAGCGCGCAAGTGCGGCGGCATCGGAAGTTGCCGCGATACTGCACGCACTGGAGTGCGGCATACGGCTTATCGATACCGCAGAAATGTACGCCGACGGCGAATCCGAGCGGCGAGTTGGTGAAGCACTGGCCGCCTGGGGCAAGGCCAAGCGTGATGAGCTTACTGTGGTGACCAAGGTGCTGCCGCATAACGCCAGCCGAGAGGGTACGGTGCGTGCCTGCGAAGACAGTCTGAAGCGTCTCGGTACCGATTACGTGGATGTCTACCTGCTGCACTGGCAGGGCAGTCATGCATTCGAGCAGACCCTGGAGGGATTTGTCTTATTGCGCGAGCGGGGCCTGATACGCCATTGGGGGGTCAGCAATTTGGATCTCGCTCCGCTGAATCGCTGGTGTGAGACCGAGAGACGCATGGGCCTGAGTACCACCGGCACGCTCGCCTGTGCGACTAATCAGGTGTACTACAGCCTCCTGGCACGCGGACCGGAATTTGATCTGCTGCCCGCGATGCAGGAACAGCAGATCCCGCTCATGGCCTATACGCCATTAGGTTCAGGAACGCTGGCGCGCGACAGGCGGCTGGCGGCGCTGGCAGCAGCGTTGGGTATCACTGCCGCGCAGCTGGCCCTGGCCTGGGTGATACGCAGCGGTCAGGTGGTGGCGATTCCCAAGTCCTCTCAGATTGCTCGTATCGATGAGAATCTCGCCGCCTGTGAAGTCGTGCTCGGTGATGAGGTGTTGCGGCAGGTCGATGCGTTATTCCCGCCGCCTTCGCGCAAGGTATCACTCGCGATGGTCTGATCCGCGCAGGCGCACGCGCTTGCCCCCGATTTTCTGGCTCGCGTCAGTGATCATCCGAGTCAGCAGCGCCACGTAGTTCGGATAATCGCCGCCCAGCAGTGGCTCGGACAGCAGCTCGCCTTGCGCGTTCACCAGCAGCAGGGTTGGTGTCATAGCCACCTTGTAGCGCCGTGCCAGTCCGGATTCGGTAATTCGTTGTCCATCGAAGTCTACAAGCCATCGATCGCCGGTCACGGATACCTCGCGTATCAGCGGCTGGTCTTCCTCCCGCAGTCCGCGCATCATCGGTATCAGATAGTCATGCCGGACAATGCGGCAATAGCTGCAGCCAGGCAGTGTGAAGAACAGGATGACCGGCCGCTGGCTGGCAGACGATAAAGCACCATCCTGCGGCAGCTGCGCCGCTGGCGGCAGTGCGCGTAATACGGGCTGGGCGCTCAACGGGAGGCTGGCGCAGAGCGCGGCCAGAAAGATCATCAGAGTTCGCATAGCCACCATTGAACACCAAAACCGTACATGCTGCGTTACCCCGCTGGATGCGAGCGCAGGGCGAACGACAAGGGGTATGAGACACTCGCACCCTGTTGCCCGATCGTGATCAGGTCTTATTCTCTTGCCCATGTCTCCTCACAGCGCTGCACCTGACGGACTCTGGCGGCCGCCTGCGCCGACGATGCGTTCGAACCTGGCGATCGGTCTTCGCATCCTGTTCGGACGGACGCCCGAGCTGCTGCACACCCTGCCGCGCGATTGCTACACTCGGGATATTGTCAGTGTGCCCATCGGCCGCCGCCCAGTATTCATTGTCAATCATCCCGAGACGATACGAAGAATAGTCAACGAAGACCGCGAGTTTTACCCGAAGAGCGACCTGATGATCTCCACGCTGATGCCGCTGATAGGCGAAGGTGTACTGGTGTCCGGCGGAGAGCGTTGGGAGCATGACCGCAAGATGCTGGAACCAGCGTTCATGCAGATGCGGCTAGAGGCATTGTTCCCCAAGATGCGCGAGGCGGTCGATGACTGGATACGCCGGCTGCACACACTGCCGGCAGAGACACAGATCGAACTCGAATCCGAGCTCAGCCGAGTGACCGCAGATGTGATGTTTCGCGTGCTGTTCTCTCAGCCGATCGATGGCGAACAGGCGTCAAGAGTCTTTCATGCGTTCAGCAGCTTTCAGCGGCGCAGCCCACAATTCAATCTGCGCGTGGTACTCGATAGTGATCCGTCATACCCAGCACCGCCGTCGAGCGATTTACTTGATGACGCCATGCAGATACGCGGCCTGATCGAGGAGCTGCTGGATGAACGTCTCGCACGGCTGGAACAGGGAGAGCATTTCATCGATTTTGCGCAGGCGGTAATCGATGCGCGCGATACGGTTGATCAGCCCTTCACTCGCGAGCAGATGATCGATCAGCTTGCCGTATTTTTCCTCGCCGGACATGAGACGACAGCCAGTGCGCTGGCATGGACGTTTTTTCTGTTGTCGCAGCAGCCGCAGTGGCTGCAACGCTTGCGCGAAGAACTGGAACAAACCTTAGATCAACAGGCTTTTGCTTTTTCTGATTTCAGGCGACTCAGTGTGACGAGAAAGGTTCTTCGCGAGAGCTTGCGTCTGTATCCGCCGGTGGCCTTTCTGACACGCCGCGCCTTGAGAGAAGATCGCTTTGGCAAGCTGAAGGTACCAAAAGATAGCTTCATTGTGATATCGCCCTGGCTGGTGCACAGGCATCATGCGTACTGGGCGCATGCAGATCGCTTCGATCCTTCGCGCTTTGATGAGGATGCATCAGCACCCGTGGCGGGGAGCTATCTGCCGTTTGGTCTGGGGCCACGCGCCTGCACCGGGGCGATGGTCGCGCAACTGGAAGCCACTTTGATTCTGTGCGAAGCCTGGCGCCACTTTGATTTCGTGCCGGTCGCGCCCAAGGCAGTACAACCCGTGACACGCGTCAGTGTCCGCATCGAGGGCGGTCTGCCCGTCATCCTTCGCGCACGCTGAGCGCGCCACGATTACTTCATCACAAACACGACGGCGGTGACATCATCACGCCGCATCTGCAAACCCTGCCAGGCAAGAAAGTCCTCCCACATGCGTCTGGCAATCTCTTTCGCATCGCGTTCTTTGGTGGACTCCAGCAGCCGCTCCAGCCGCCGGTAGCCATAGGAGGCTGGCTGCGCGCGATCGCCGCCGACCTGATCCGTGAAACCATCGGTGACGATCACAAACACATCGCCACCTTGATAGCGGATAGGCAGGTCGCTGGGCTCGTCTTCCGGATCGGGCGGGTTTTGATAGCCGAGGCTGGCGCGCGATGCCAGGTGCCGGAGCACATTGCCATCGCCGGTCAACTGGAACAGACCGATCTTGGCGCCAGCGAAGCGCAACTGCCGCGCCGTGGTATCAACTTCCACGATGGCTGCGTCGCAGCCATCATCGCTCTCGCTGTCCGGTGCATCCTGATTCAGGCCGGCGCGTACCAGATGGTCGATCGACATCAGCGCGCGCGAGGGATCAATCTGCGGATCGCCGGAATAGATGCGCTCGAGAGAATTACTCACCAGCAGAGACAGCATCGCTCCCGGCACACCATGTCCAGTGCAGTCGGCGACTGCCAGTGAAAATTTATCCTGAAATTGCGAGGACGATACCCACCACAGATCGCCGCCGATGGTGTCTCTGGGCTCCCAGATCGAGGCGACGGACTGGAAGCGGCCATCCAGCCGATGCCGGCGTGGCAGCTGGCTGCGCTGCAAGCGGCTGGCATAATTCACTGAACTCACCACCAGCTGATGTGTCTTGTCGAGTTCGCTGTGCTGCTCTGCCAGCTCGCGCGTTCGCTCGGCCACGGTCGATTCCAGTATACGGTTCTGATTCTCGACCAAGGCCTTTTGCTCCTCCATGTTATGAGCTAGCTGCAGCTGCAGCCAGCGCGTGCGGCTGATCACCGCCAGCGCCATGATGATCGCTTCGCAGCACAAACCGATCGATTGCGCCGTGTTCGAGTGCTGCATCAGGAAACCGATCCCCGACGGTTCCATCAGCGAGAACGGCGAGGGCACGCCCGCCAGCCCCAGAATGAAGATCGAGCGGAAAATCAGGTAAGGAACGATGGCGAACATGAAAAATCGCGCGGCGTTGTGGCCTTGCCGATAGCGTCTCCATGCGACGCCGAAGAAGGACGTCAGAAGAATGAAAGTCAGCACACCGAGTGGCAGCCACATCAGTTTTTGCGACAGATTATGATGCACCAAGGAAGTGAGCAGGTAGTGCGCCAAATAAAAGGCGATGTAGAACACCGTCATTTTGTACAGCCAGGGTGCATGCTTTTTTACGTTGAGGAAGGTAGCCGCAAATACCGCGTAAAAGATCGCCTGGCCATAGGAAAAAAGTATGAACGCTGGCCAGTAGACATAGTGATGACGGAAGCGGATATCTTCGACATCTGCGAAGAATTCAGCTAAACGGGGACCTTCTGGCATGTAGTTCGACAAGATCTGCACAAACGCGCTGAGCATCCATATGCTGTAGGCGAAGCTGGCCTTATCTTTGTTGTTGAACGCGGAGAACCAGCCGAAAATAGCTAGCGCCAGCAGAACGCCCAGCAGCACACCTTCGATGTACAAACCGTAGCGGCGCAGCTCAAGAAATTTCACATGATCAAAGAGATTCAGCGTGAAAGTTCTTGCGGGCAGATTGCTGTTGGATTTCACGCGCGTGACCAGCGTAATTTCCTGATTTTTGACGAGGGTATACACCGTGAATTGGCTGGCTATCTTCGCCGAACCCGGCAGGAAAGGATTGAGATCAACCATATGATTGTGGCTGACCCGGTAGGTACCGGTCGGCTTCAAACGCGTGATTATTCCGCTGTCATCGATAACGTAGCTGTCGATGCTCTCCCATCCCGAGGGATCGATACGCAGCTGATAATCGTGAGGCAAAAGATTCTTTATCTTTTGCACAACCCAGTAGTTACTGTAGCTGTTGATCGTTGGCAGCGCAGCCGCACTGCGGAAACCTGAACTCTGGATCAGCAGATCGTTAATCTGCATCTGCCCAGAAGCGTCTTCGAAGACGAAGAAGTTTTTTTTCGCTGCGTAGGCAATAGGTGTTTCTTCTGTGATCTCGAGCGGTGGCGTAGCGGGGAGGGCGGTCGCCGCGATGCTCGTGCCAAGTAGAATGACTGCCGCAAATGTTCTAATTATGTTTTTCATTGCGTGGTCCCGTCAGGGTCAAAAAGTGATTCTCTGCTGTGCTGCCGAACTCTCCTCCAAAGCGGTACGCGGCTCCGATATGCATAGCCGACGGCCTATATTGGACGAGCGCGAGGGCTTTTGCAAAGCTTAACGAAGTGCTAAACAAAGCAAACCGTCGATATCGCCTCGAGTGGCACTCGAGCTTGCCTGGCCAGATATGGGCTGTTCAGCTCGGCTGCCCAGCCCTCGCGCAACTGTTTGCGTTCATGCGCCTGCCGCCGCTTGCACAGGCAGGCATAGGTTAAGCTGAGCAGCTTGACTCAAACGGATTATCAGATTGCTAAAGATGTCTCAGGCCACCGGACTCATCGACAGGGCGATTGCTTTTTGTGCCGCGAAGTTTGAATCTTCCCCGCCGGCTGGCGAGGCAGGACTGTGCTGCGTGCCGAATCGCGCCGAGCTTGTGCGTATCTTGCAAGAAGAAGGCAGCGAACCTGATCCCTACCTGATGGTGGCTGCGGTATTGGGAGGTGTACTGCAATATACATCGACCGCAGAAGAAGAGATCCTCAAAGCCTTCGGTGTCGAAGTCGCTTTGATCGTCGCCGAGCTGACTGAGAACAGCAAATTCACCATCGCTACGCGCAAAACCCTGCGGCTGACGCGTATGTCCGGCCTGTCGCGCAAGGCAAAGCTGATCCTGATTGCAGAGATCATCGAGACCTTGCGACAGATCGCCGGCAAGACGGCGCCGGGTAACTGGTCAGTGCAGCACAAACTGGAATTCTTTGACTGGGCAGATAAAATCACCGCCGCGATGGGCAATGTGAACACGACGCTGCTGGCGGTTTATCTTGCAGAGCTGGAAACAGCTAAGCTGGGCGTTGTCGCGAAACCGAAAGCGGCAAAGCGTTAATGTACTGATGCGTTGATGCGCTGATGCGCTGATGCGATCAGGAGCCTCGTGCACCGATCGGCGCGGTTCAGGAGCTGTTGGAAGGTGGAGGCTGTACCAGGATTAGTGCTTCCTCAATATTGCTTTGTTGGGTTCAGTATACAGATCAGGAATTTGTTCCAGGTTCAGTTTTCCTTCCTCGTCCGGTTTTCCTTCCTCGTCCGAATTTCCTCCCTCGTGCACTGAAGCCTTCACGAGAAATTCTGGGTTTCGCCAGACTTTTTGTTATGAACGGTTTGTGAAAACCATTGCGCTCCGGCGGGCTCCGGAGTTTGTGACACATGAATGGTGACCTTGCCGGTAACGGACATGCGGGGACGGGGTCTTTGACCTCAGGTATTAATGGGGAGGGCGTCACGTCAATGATCTGTTCGTGACCTGATCGAGCAGTGATATCTCGGTCCCCCGCTCGAATTTGCATCGGGCATGCACTATCGGGACGTTGATGCGCGAGGCTGCTGGGCTCGGCGCATGTGCGGTTGGCCAGAGATTTCTGCAATGAACAGGGAGTAACCGTGGCCATCTAGCCCGGGCCTTGGGTGCGCCCGGGCAGCGCATTGATGATGACTACATCTGCAGCTGATCCGCCGCCTTATTTGCAAGCCGCTCTGGCTTCCTCCAGCAGCTTCTTGCCATCAAAGCCTTTTGCCGTCATGTCCTTCACCCATTCCTCGGTGACGCTGGCGGTCGCGGCTTCCCAACGTTTTACCTCTTCAGCGGGCAGGGAGTAGAACGTGTTCTTCCTGGCCTCGGCAGATTTTTTTCCAGGGATGATGTCGTCGACAAACACTTTACCGACCCATGCTGACGGCTCAGGGCCGCTGTTTGCATCGATGACTTTCTTCAGCTCGAGTGGCAGGCTGTCATATTTCGCCTGATTCATCGCGAAGATGAATGCAGTGTTCGAGATCTGTGCCTCTCCGGCGCCGGCATCAGTATGGAACTTGGTGATTTCCTCGAACTTCATCGACGGGATCACTTCCCACGGAATGACCGCGCCATCGATTACTCCTTTGGACAAGGCCTCGGCAGCCTGTGGCAGCGGCATCGGTACGGGTGTGGCACCGAGTGCAGCGACCATCTTGGATGACTGGCGATTCGGAGCGCGTATCTTCAGCCCCTTGAAGTCTTCCAATGTCTTGACCTGTTTTTTCACGGTGTGCAGCAGCGAGCCATCATGCAGATGGAACAGAATCGGTTTGACACCTTTGTATTCAGCGCTTGCGTTCTTCATTGCGTAATGCCAGAGGCCGCGGCTCCCACGCTCGGAGTCGCGCACCATGAAAGGCAGCTCGAAGGCTTCGGTTACCGGGAAGCGACCTGCCTGATAGCTAGGCACGGTCCAGATGATGTCGGCT
>JBEDGK010000054.1:0-2752 GCA_041174665.1 Pseudomonadota bacterium | reverse complement strand
CTTCAGGGAGAACGCCACCGTCAGACCGGATGGTGAAACGGTGGTACGAAGCGGCGACGAGATTTTCTTCCTGTCCGAAAGCAGCCACATGCGTACAGTGATGAAAGAGCTGCGCAAGATGGACAAGCCGGTCAAGCGCTTGATGATCGCCGGCGGATCGGAGATCGGCTACCGTCTCGCCGCTGCGCTGGAGGGGCGCATCCATGTGAAGCTGATCGAGCCCGACAAGGGTCGCGCCAAACAGCTCGCCGGCGCGCTGAAGCGAACCCTGGTGCTGCGCGGCGACGAGAGCGATGCGCAGCTGCTCGATAGCGAAGGCATCGAAGAAGTCGATCTGTTCGTCGCGGCCACCACCAGTGACGACCGTAATATCATTGCGTCGCTGCTTGCCAAGCGCGCGGGGGCGGCGCGTGTGGTTTCGCTAATCCACCAGAGTGCTTATGTCGATCTGCTGGAGGACAGCAAAATCGACATCGTCATTGGCATGTCGGAGGCCGCGATCAGCGATATCCTCTCGCACGTGCGCCGTGCTGATGTCGATGCTGCGCACAGCCTTCGTCGAGGCGCATCCGAGGCGCTGGAGGTCATTGTTCACGGCGATCGCTCCACCAGTCAGGTCGTCGGTCGCACGGTCGAAGAGATCAACTGGCCCGTTGGTGCGACGCTGGGCGCGATCGTGCGCGGCGAGCGCGTGATCATGGCGCATCATGGTGAATTGATCGAGGCGGAGGATCATCTGGTTATCTTCGTCACGGACAGAAAGATCATTCCACGCGTGGAGCGGCTGCTGCAGGTCAGCGGCTTGTTCCTGTAGGAGGCGGCGATGGTGCGCCTGACCGTGGTGCTGCATGTGCTCTCGTTCGTCATCATGGTGGTGGCGGGAGTGATGATGATTCCCTGGGGTGTGTCGGTGGTGGCCGGTGACGGCGCGAACGCCAGTTTTATCAAGGCAGTCAGCTTGAGCCTGCTGTTCGGCTATGTGTTCTGGCGTCAGACCCGGCAGCGCGTGAAGACGCCTGAGCTGCAGATCCGGGATGGTTTTTTGCTGGCCGCGCTGACATGGGCTATATCGCCGGTCTTCGCATGCCTGCCGCTGGTGTTCCAGTTTCCGGAAATGTCCTTCACCGATGCCTATTTCGAGGCGGTGTCAGGACTGACGGCCTCCGGCGCGACGGTCATGAGCCAGCTGGACACGCTGCCGGTGTCGATCAATTTCTGGCGCTGCTTCATGAACTGGATCGGCGGGATGGGGGTGGTCGTGCTCTCGGTCGCGATTCTGCCGCTGCTCGGCGTTGGCGGCAGTCAGGCATTCAAGGCCGAGACGCCGGGTCCGATGAAGGACGACAAGCTAACGCCCAGGATCGCGCAGACGGCCAAAGGTCTCTGGCTGGTATACGCACTGATCACGCTGGCTTGCATGACCGCCTACCGGCTCGGCGGCATGTCGCTGGAAGACGCGGTGCTGCATGGTTTTACGACGACGGCGCTGGGCGGGTTTTCTTCACATGACGCCAGCTTTGGGTATTTCAACTCACCTTTGCTCGAAGCGATATGCGTCGCTTTCATGCTGCTGGCCGGGATCAATTTTGCGACCCATTTCTTGGTGCTTACACGCCGCACGGTACGCCCTTATCTGGTGGACCGAGAAGCGCAAGCCTTTTGGCTGCTGATGATCCTCGGGACCTGCCTCGTGGCCTATTATTCGTGGAGCCAGCGTGTGTATCCGGATGCGCTCACGACGCTACGCTACGCAGCATTCAATGTGGTGTCGATTGCGACCACAACCGGCTATTCCAACACTGATTACAACCTTTGGCCGGCCTTTGCGCCGGTCTTTATGCTGTTCCTGTGCGGCTTTTCGACGGCCGCAGGTTCCACGGGCGGCGGCATCAAGATGGTGCGCGCGCAGCTGCTGCTCAAGCAAAGCTATGCGGAGCTTCGACGCCTGATTCATCCACGCGCACAGGTGATGGTGAAGCTGAACGGGCGCCCGTTTGGTGCCACGGTGCTGTACTCCGTGCTTGCCTTCGTTTTCCTGTATGGCGCAAGTATCATTTTCTTCACGATGCTCATGCTCTTCTCTGGCGCCGATGTCGTGACCGGTTTCACTGCGGTGATCGCTTGCATCAACAACACCGGCCCGGGCTTGGCTCATGTGGGTCCGTCGGCGACCTATGAAGTCCTGTCCGATTTTCAGACCTGGATCTGTTCGGCAGCAATGCTGCTGGGTCGGCTGGAACTCTTCACGCTGATCGTCGTGTTGAGTCCCGATTTCTGGCGCAGATGACCTCAAAGCACGAGGGGATTATTCGTTCGTTGACTTGGGAATGCGATTGGTAAGCGCATCTCGTTGCGCGTGATATTCTGCGTTCAGAAAAGTCTTGGGAGAGTCCGTATGTTCAAAGCTGCTGTGAGTGTTCCATCGCTGGCCCTTATCCTTGCACTATCGGGCGCGATGCTGCCTGCAGCATCGGCGCGCGCAGCATGTCCGGATGATGCGGCGATTGATGCTTATCTGTCGGACTTCGCTGCGCGCACGCCCAGCAAGGGCTTCGGCAATGACATTACGCTAGCCGATGCCGAATGCGCCAAGCGCAAGCTGGGTCAGAAGCTGCCAAAATTCCTTGGCAGCCCCATCGGCTACAAGGCGGCCTTCGCCAATACGGTGCTGCAAAAGCGCTTTGGCGTCGATGGTCCTAAATGGGGCTACATGTACGACCGGAATTTTGTCGACATCATCGCCGTGCTGCCA
>JBEDGK010000053.1:0-3354 GCA_041174665.1 Pseudomonadota bacterium | reverse complement strand
CGCATGCGGCCAGCGTCGCCGAGCAGGCCGCAAGACAGCAGGCCGCCGAGCTGGCGATGGAAAACGATCCTTTTGTACAGACGCTCAAGCGGGAATTCGGTGCGACCATCGTGCCGGGATCAGTGCGCCCGCTCTGAGTGCCCCCTATGACATTGATTGAATCAAGGAGCCAACCATGATGAAGGGCCAACTTGCCGGTCTGATGAAACAAGCGCAGGCCATGCAAGACAACATGAAAAAAATGCAGGATCAGCTTGCGACCATCGAGGTTGAAGGGCAGGCCGGTGCCGGCATGGTCAAAGTCGTGATGACCTGCAAGAATGATGTGAAGCGTGTGACCATCGATCCCTCGCTGCTCGGCGACGACAAAGACATGCTGGAAGATCTGGTTGCTGCCGCATTCAATGATGCCGTGCGCAAGGCCGAGGCCACGACTAACGAAAAAATGTCGGGCATGACCGCCGGCTTGCCCCTGCCGCCGGGCTTCAAGCTGCCATTCTGACGACGCCCTTGTGAAGACGCCCTCCAGTCTCGATTTTTTGAGCGAGTCACTGCGCCGTCTACCCGGCGTCGGGCCCAAGTCGGCGCAGCGCATTGCCTACCATCTGATGCAGCACGACCGCGAGGGTGCGGCGCAGCTTTCTCGCGCGCTGGCGCAGGCGGTCGATAACATTCATCACTGCGCAAAATGCAATACCTTTACAGAGCGTGACATCTGCGAGACCTGTGTTGACGCAGATCGCGACGCCAGATTGTTGTGCGTGGTCGAGACGCCGGCAGATCAACTGATGATCGAGCAGACCCTGACCTACAAGGGTTTGTATTTCGTATTGATGGGCCGGTTATCGCCTCTGGATGGCATTGGCCCGAAAGACCTGCACCTCGACCGCCTGATCGCCCGCGCGACGGACGGTGTCGTGCAAGAAGTCGTGCTGGCGACGAACTTTACCAATGAGGGCGAAGCGACCGCGCACTACATCAGCGAGACTCTGAAGACGCGTGGCCTGAGTGTCAGCCGCATAGCGCGCGGCGTACCCGTTGGCGGCGAGCTGGAATATGTCGATGCCGGCACCATTGCCCGTGCGATGCTCGACAGGCGCAGCACCTGAAGGCATTATCTTTGCTACGGCTGACAGGCAAGCACTGTTTTATCCTCACCTAACAATAACAACAACACATGGACAACACGACAACTCCCCCATCGGGCGCATCCACCTCTACCACACCCAAGGGCCCGTTGGCCGGTATCAAGGTACTCGAACTCGGCACACTGATCGCCGGACCGTTCTGCTCGCGCATGCTGGCCGAATTTGGCGCCGAAGTCATCAAGATCGAGGCACCGGGCGAGGGTGATCCGATTCGGAAATGGCGCGTGCTCAAGGATGGCAATTCGCTGTGGTGGTACGTGCAGAGCCGCAACAAAAAAAGCGTCACCCTCAACATGAAAGACACGCGCGCGCAGGAGATCGCGCGCAAGCTCGCGCTGGATGCCGATATCGTGATCGAGAACTATCGCCCCGGCGTGCTCGAGAAATGGGCCCTCGGCTATGAGCAGCTCAAAGCGATCAATCCCGCGACCATCATGGTGCGCTTGTCTGGCTATGGCCAGACGGGACCGATGCGCGATGCGCCGGGTTTTGGGGCGATTGGTGAATCCATGGGCGGGCTACGGTATGTCTCCGGCCATGCAGATCGCCCGCCGGTACGCATCGGTATCTCTATCGGTGACTCCATCGCGTCATTGCACGGCGCGATCGGTGCATTGATGGCCTTGCGTCATCGTGACGTGACAGGTGGTCGGTGGAACGGCAAGACCGGCGCCGAGTGTCAGGCAGGGCAGGGGCAGATGGTCGATGTCGCGCTCTATGAAGCGGTATTCAACCTGATGGAATCGCTGGTGCCTGAGTACGATCATGCCGGTGTCGTGCGCGAGCGCACCGGCGGCGCGTTACCGGGCATCGTGCCCTCCAATACCTACACCACCCGCGATGGCGAGAATATCGTCATTGCTGGCAATGGTGATGCGATCTTCAAGCGCCTGATGACCGCAATTGGCCGTGACGACATGGCCAATGATCCGGCGCTGGCCAACAATGCCGGGCGTGTGCCGCAGACGCAGACGATTGATGACGCGATCCAGTCCTGGTGCTCGGGGCGGGATATTGATGAGGCTTTAACCATTCTCAAAGCTGCCGATGTACCCGTGTCAAAAATTTATTCCGTACGCGACATGATGCAGGACCCGCAGTTTCTCGCCCGTCAGATGTTCGAGCAGCACCTCTTCAAGGATGGCAGCCCGGTCAAGCTTCCGGCAGTCACGCCCAAGCTGTCCGAGACCCCGGGCGGCACGCAGTGGATAGGACCTGAGCTGGGGGAGCATACGGAGGAGGTACTCGCCGAGCTGGGATATAGCACAGAGGAAATAGAGGAGTTCAGGCAGGCTCGGATTTTGTGAGCACAAACTCAATATTTCATGGTCGTCAAAAAGTAACAAATAAGCGCAAAACACACAAGAACAAAAAATTTTAAATAGTCACAAAGCCCTCATGGACAGCCTTGGGTTGTCATTCTGAGGGCTTTTTTTATGGGCAAAAACAGCATCGGCAACCGTGCCACTCCGTCGGGGACGAATTCTCCCAATCTGGGGGATGATGGAGATTGCCTCCGAACAAGAGAAAACTTCGCACAAGTATTTTTCCGTGAGGCAGGCCAATTTTTTTCCGGGATACCCCATGTGATTATGGGGGCGTTTCTAAGTTTCGCACAATTTACAAGAAATGCCTGGACGCATGTTGAGCAGGCATTTTCCGGCAGGAACTCTAATACAGCTGTGGCACATGTCAAAGGTCGTCAAATGCGATGGTGGGACGATTGGGACGACGATGATGATGAAAACATCTCAGAAGCGAACCTTGTCCAGTCGAATTCTGATATTGCTGACACAAAAAATTCTCTGTTAGCTGAAAAGAGTTCAGTTACCCCTGATTTTTTTGGGCTCGATGAGTCCTCGTCAGCGCCTGATACAAATAGATCTTCTGTATTAATGGATGTGCCGCCGCAGCGCGTAATCCCGAAAGAAGATCGCGAAAAGAAATTAGCGGTCAATACTTCCATGCCCGAGGTGCAGGAAATTTCGAATGAAGAAAAAATTTTCAATGAATTTTCCAAAAGCTATGAGTCCGAGAAGGGCTTCTCGTCGATTTCTCCTGATGATCCGGCTTTTGAGCCATCCTGCCTACAATTTGCTAAAAAATTTCAAGAGGATCACCCTGAAAACGCCAATATCAAATATCCAGAGGAGCTTCAAAAAAAACGAAAAGCTGCGACCGCACTCTTATCTGCTGAGGCTGCAAT
>JBEDGK010000052.1:0-3793 GCA_041174665.1 Pseudomonadota bacterium | reverse complement strand
GCACGATGCCCGGCAATCCGCCGCCTGATCCGACATCGAGCACGCGGTTCGCACCCACATACGCATGCAACGCGGCCATGCAATCGAGCAGGTGCTGTGTCAGCATCTGTTGCGGGTCGCGTACGGCGGTCAGGTTGTAGACTGCATTCCACTTGACCAGCAGCGCAAGGTAGGCAAGCAGCTGTTCGATCTGCGACTCGCTCAGCGCAAGCGATAAGTCGATCGCACCGGACCTCAGGGGTTCTCGCAATGCCTCGATATCGGTGGCCATTCAAGCGGCATCCGGATTGTCATTGGCTGCGGCAAACTGCCGGAATCCGCCCTTCTTCAAATGCACCAGCAACAGCGAAATCGCGGCGGGGGTAACGCCAGCGATGCGCGAGGCTTGTCCCAGTGTCTCGGGGCGGTGCCGCTGCAGTTTCTGGCGGACTTCCATGGACAGCGCGTGCACGCTCATGTAGTCCAGTTCGTCTGGCAGCTTGAGGTTTTCGTAGTGCTCGTGGCGCTCGACTTCTTTGGCTTGTCGATCGATGTAGCCGGCATACTTGACCTGGATCTCGACTTGCTCGGCTACTGCCGGATCCAGCCCGGGATGATCGAAACGGCGGCCGTCGACCGTGGTCAGACTCATCAGGCTGTCGTAACGGACATTCGGCCGACGCAGCAGGTCTGTGAGTGCATACTCTCGCTCCATGGCTTTGCCCAGAACGCGCTCTGCCTCAGCATCGGCAATGATCTTGGGATTGACCCAGGTCGATTTCAGGCGCTCAAGCTCGCGCGCGATGGCCTCGCGGCGACGTTCGAAGGCTTCCCATTGCGCGTCTCCGACGCACCCTAGCCGCCGGCCGATGTCGGTCAGCCGAAGATCGGCATTGTCTTCGCGCAGGCTCAGCCGGTACTCGGCGCGACTGGTGAACATGCGGTACGGCTCCTGGACGCCCTGGGTCACCAGGTCGTCGACCAGCACGCCGAGGTAGGCTTGGTCTCGACGGGGCATCCAGGGCTCGCGCCCCTGCGTCTGCAGTGCGGCGTTCAACCCGGCCAGCAAGCCTTGCGCAGCGGCCTCTTCATAGCCTGTGGTGCCATTGATCTGCCCGGCAAAAAACAACCCGCGGATGGCCTTGGTCTCGAGCGAGGCCTTCAGGCCGCGCGGATCGAAGTAGTCATATTCAATCGCGTAACCGGGCCGCAGAATATGCGCGTTTTCCAGCCCGCGCATGGAGCGCACCAGCGCGATCTGCGCATCAAACGGCAAGCTGGTCGAAATGCCGTTCGGATAGAACTCGTGGGTTGTCAGTCCTTCAGGCTCCAGGAAGATCTGATGGGAATCCTTGTCCGCAAACCGATGAATCTTGTCTTCGATGGAGGGGCAATAGCGCGGCCCGACGCCTTCAATTACCCCGGTAAACATCGGGCTGCGGTCCAGCGCGCCGCGAATGATGTCATGCGTCTGCAGATTGGTGTGGGTAATCCAGCACGGCCGCTGTTCCGGGTGCATCTGCGCATTACCCATGACGGAAAACACCGGCACCGGATCGTGGTCGCCCGGTTGCTCGGTCATCACCGAAAAATCGATGCTGCGGCCGTCGATACGCGGCGGCGTACCGGTTTTCAGCCGGCCCTGCGGCAAACTCAACTCTTTGAGGCGCGCTGATAGCGACATGGCAGGGGGATCCCCTGCCCTTCCTGCAGAGTAATGATTGAGACCGATGTGAATTTTTCCGTCGAGGAAGGTTCCTGCCGTCAGCACCACCGCGCGCGATCGGAAGCGTATGCCCGCCTGTGTCACCGCGCCGGTGACCCTGTCGCCCTCCACCATCAAGTCGTCGACGGCCTGCTGAAATAGCCAGAGATTTGGCTGGTTTTCGAGTCTGGAGCGTATCGCCTGCTTGTACAGCAAGCGGTCTGCCTGCGCCCGGGTTGCGCGCACGGCCGGGCCTTTGGACGAATTCAGGATGCGGAACTGTATGCCTGCCTCATCGGTAGCAATCGCCATCGCACCACCCATCGCATCGACTTCGCGCACCAGATGCCCTTTGCCTATGCCGCCTATCGACGGATTGCACGACATTTGCCCCAAAGTCTCGATGTTGTGCGTCAGGAGCAGCGTTTTTTGCCCTGTTCGCGCAGCCGCCAATGCTGCCTCCGTACCCGCATGGCCGCCGCCTACGACAATCACATCAAATTCAGAGGGAAATTCCATGGAGCCCGGGTGCGCAAGGAGGAAATGCGGAGGCTGGATTATAAGGGCATTTGTCTGAGCCAAACCCGCCGCGCGCTGATCAGACCAAAATTCTGCCGAGGCGCCGCGGATTAATTCCCTCGATTATGGCAAACCAGCCGCTGTGCGGCCCCGAGCCTAGCAAAATCCAGGGCTGGCGACCATTCGCCGGCCGCAAAGGTGACTAGCTGTGTTTAATCAGCACCCGCTTGGGATTCGCTGTGAATTAGTTGTGGATGACCTGTGGACCGGCTGTGCACAAGTGCATGACTCGCGCAATTGTTTCACGTGAAACCCGGACACTGCGGCCCCTGATCGCTGGCTAGATGTTTCACGTGGAACTATCATCCTCTGAAAAATCCATCATAGCCGGTCTTGATGATCAACAGCCCTACCACCACCAAGAATAGCTTGCGCACAAAGCTTGTACCCCCCTTCAATGCCAGCCGCGTGCCGATGATGGATCCAAAGATATTGCAACAGGCCATGAATAAGCCCAATGGCCAGATCACGTATCCCGCCGCCGCAAACCAAGTCAGCGCAGCAAAATTGCAGGCAACATTGACGACTTTGGCAATGGCTGAGGCTTGCAGAAAATCGAGGTGGAAAAACCGAACGAACATAAAGATCAGAAAACTACCCGTGCCAGGGCCAAACAATCCATCATAGAAGCCTATCAGGGCCCCGGTCAGCAGGGCCAAACCCAGGCGGCTGTGAGACCGCCCCTCTGCCAACGACTCACTGCCAAAAGATTTCCGGCGGAAGACATATACAGCCACCGCGAATAGGATAAACGGCAGCGCTTTGCGTAAGATCTCTTGGGGAAACAGTGATACGGCGCGCGCGCCCAAAAATGCGAACACCAGCGCAGCCACGGACGCAGGAAGCGCGATGCTCCAGAGCAAGGTCAGCCGTTTCGCGTAGCTGCGGGCGGCAAACGCCGTGCCCCAGATAGCCGCCAGCTTGTTCGTGCCGAACAGCGTCGAGGGCGCAGCTTGTGGGAAAACGCTTAACAACGCGGGGAGTTGAATCAGGCCACCGCCGCCGACTACCGAATCAATCAGCCCGGCCAGCACCGCCGCGAGCCCAAGCAACAGGTAATCGCTAGTCAGGATTTCCAAATGGCACGCCCTCGCATGGCGAAGATGTCGCGACTGTGAGTGATCACTATCGCTATTCTCTTTTGTTGGTAGGTTATGTAGCCATGGCCGCAGGCAAGGGTTCGACGTGCTTCTTGCGCTCTGCACGTATCAGTGCCGCCGTTTTGTCGGCAATCATGATAATCGGCGAGTTTGGATTGCCCGACGTAATCAGCGGCATCACCGACGCATCGACGACTCGCAGCCCAGCCACCCCGCGCACGCGCAGCCGGGAATCGACCACGGCCATGGCGTCGTCGTCTCTGCCCATCTTGCAGGTGCCGACCGGATGGAAAATCGTGGTTCCGATATTCCCCGCCGCAAACGCAAGTTCTTCATCGGTTTGGAATTGCGGCCCCGGCATGAACTCTTCCGGCGCGTATCGTTGCAGGGCCGGTGCGCGTACGATGCGACGCGTGATCGATAAGGAATC
>JBEDGK010000051.1:0-13677 GCA_041174665.1 Pseudomonadota bacterium | reverse complement strand
CTCGTCAACACCAATGCTGATGTCGCGCTCTCCACCACCGGCATCGCGGGTCCCGCCGGCGCAGTGCCGGGCAAGCCAGTAGGTACCGTCTGCTTCGGGTGGGCACACGGCAAAATCAGTCACACTGAGCGACTGGTGTTCAGCGGCGATCGCCGCGCTGTGAGAGAGCAGACCGTTATTCATGCGCTGAAAGGATTGTTGAAATTTCTAGAGCGCTGCTGAATTAGCCGATCACCGATTATCTCCAGCGAGTTTTATCCGCATAGTGTTTGAAGATCGAACGTCGCGTCAACTACAAATCATTTGTAAAAAATGTATCCCGTTTTGCGAATGATGTCAGTGAAAAATTCGATCTCACTTCTCCTCCCAACATCGCCTCGTAATACTGAGTGCTCCGTTGCCTTGGGCTGCTCTCGGTAGGCTGAGCATCCCGCCAGAGCTCTCTGACCACCGTTAGCTCTTCCTGCCGGTCGTGGCTCAAGGCGCGGACCCTTCGGGGTTCTGCACACCACATCCCAACAGGTCAGACACAAGCCGTCGTCGGTTTCCCGCGGAAGATTTCCATTATGTTGAAAAAATTTTTCAAGCGACTCGCTGCATGGATTTCAATTTTCACGGCCTCTACTGCAGGGGCATATGACAACACGCGCACTCCTCCTTTTGAGCCAGCCAAGACTGGAAGGGGCTTCCAGAGCATCAGCATTCACCCTAACGGTGAGGAATGGCTCATTTCGGAATACAGCGATGCATTTACTCCTTATTCGGTGTGCTACTTACTCACCTACAATCTGAAAGAGAATACCTACCATCGTTTAGATCTTCCAAAAAATTATAGCTACGTGGAGGCGAATTTCTCACAATCCGGCGAGCAAATTGTATTTGTCCGCCAGCCACCTTCGACAAAAGGTAATCATGCCGACATCATGAATAGCTATGCCAACGGCGAAATAGTGATCATGAATCGTGATGGCAGCGGCTATCGCGTACTACCAATTCCACGAAATCGAATTGTTGGTCCTACGCTATCTCCCTCGGGTGAAAAACTTGCCTACCTCGTGGCGAGCTCTGACAAGCCGCGATCACGGGGAATGCACATGGCATTTTTTGAAATTTGGGAATTTGATTTCAAGTCAGGAGAGCACCAGCTTTTTGCTGGCCCGATCAATTTCTATCATGCAGCCGTGATTAGCTATTTATCAGAATCAGAGATCATCGCCGGGGCCATATTTCCAGAACATACGGGTACCGTCGAACGACCAGACTATCTAAATCATTATCGGGGCAGCGAGATATTTCGCATCAAGCGCGGCATGAGATTTGCGCCAGAGCCAAGCTACTACGATTTAGCTTACGCAAAATTTCCTACTATCGATCTTCAAGGGGATATTTTTTATCAAGCCGAGGTAGCGAAGGTAGGGATTTCCCTAGTCAGGAAAAGCCACACAGATAATACTAGCGTATGGCGGGAACCCTTGATGAACATGGCATCAGTCTCGCAATACGTAGCCGCTCCCGCTGGAGACTATGTGGCTTTTATCTATGGGGGCCCACCCCTTAGGGGTAAGCAAGGGACAAGCGCTCTTGGATATTTCGATCTTAAAACCGAAAAATGGATTCCAGTCATTCCACCCCTGGTGAGCGAATCTGCTCTGATCCCATTAAAACTACATCACTAATAACTTTCCGAGGCCAGATGTCACATCAACTTCTCATCAAGGAAAGTGTCCATGACATCAGATTTCGGAAGAATAGCCATCCGGGAATTCAGTATTTTGTCGCCAAGCTCTTGGATTCCGACGGCATTTTATAATTGCGGACCCGGGTATACCAACGGCACAAGAAATCTGGAAACGACAGATAACGAATCCGTTAATGCGAGAGTTTATACTTTCGAAAATTCAGATGGAAGTAAATCTACAAGTGTATTAGATCTTCTGTGTCGATCCCACGATTTAGCATATGAGCATGCAATGGGAAAACCCAACGAGTCTGAACTTCTTTTCAAAGCCGACTCAACGTTTGTCTCTGAAATTATCAAGAATTTTTCTACTTTTGAACCCATCGAAAAGTCTTATGGCACGCTGGCTGTTGTCGCTTTTTCTACAAAAATGGCGTTTTATGATGCACCGAAAACAGCTTTTGAAAACGTCACCAACAAGATCGCGGCATGGGGCAAACAATTCGCTGCGGATGCCAGAAACCAGACGCTTGCCGAGCTGACCCAAACCGACGGAACGATCTACAGCTGCCTGAAAGACAGCGAGGGCAATTTTGTTTTTAGCTGCGCGCGTGAGGATGAGACGCAATCTGTGACGCTGGACCACATGTTGCGCGTCACCGGAGCAATGCAGCAGTTCAAAGATAATTATGGCGAGATTTATGAAGAAACACAGATCAACATCAATCCTGCCAATGGCATCTCTGAGGTCACCCATTTATCTGACGGCGAGGTTGACGCAGAAGGCGTCATTGTTGGCAAGCCGACCTTGGACAAACTGGATAGATTCCTTGATCTGGCCAATGCGTCTTACTCGCCTCAGGACTCAGATCACATAATCAATCTGCCCGGCACAGATCACGGCCTGCAAGATGAACATCACACACAGGCATCTGCGGTATTAGACAATTTGAACATCCGCCTGACCGATACCGTTGCCGACGAACTTGACAACTGGTTTGCGGAGGCCGAAGCCATTCGGCTGCAAGCCTATCGCTGGGATACTGCTGATAAGTCCCTGAAGAACCTTTGGCTTTATGGTGGCGATAACACACTCGCCGCCTATGACCTGCAATCCGTAATGGAGGCCAACACGGATGAGAGCAGCGGCAGCCCATGGAATGCGATCTATCCGCTGCCGGGATTCGATACCCCCTCAAGCCTACCCCCAATCCCGACCGAGTCCCTCACGGATTACGAGTTCAGCCTCTCCGATGTCGATCTCGGGCTCGACAACAGTACCTTCGTGTACAGCGATGTTATCGATTATGGCAATGACGGCGATCAGGAATGGTGGAGTGATGGAGGCTTCTCCTCCTTTGACTGGGCAAGCAGCTACATCGACCCGCTGGTCCTGAAGCTGGGCGGTGGCTCGGTCCATACCACCAACCTGCAGGGCTCGACCGTCATGTTCGACATGGCAGCCAATGGCCAGAAAGTGCGCACCGGCTGGATCACGCCCGACCATGCGTTTTTGGTACGCGACCGCAACCGCAATGGCGTCATCGATGACTCTTCCGAGATGTTCTCGGAGAGGACTTCCCCGACCGCTGCCACCGGATTTGCTGCACTGGCCCAGCTAGACAATAGACGCAATGGCAAGATCGATTACCGCGACAGGGCGTTCAAGGAACTGCGGCTGTGGACTGACATTAATGTGGACGGGCTGACCCAGAAAGGTGAATTGCATACACTCGAGGAGTTCGGCATCACCTATCTGAGCGTCAAAGATCACTCTGCCAGAAACGTCTATGACAACGGCAACCTGATCACCCATGTCAATTACTTCGGTATCAGCAACCGGCGAGGCAATACGAGCGGTCAAATGGCCGAGGTCTTGTTCAACTTTGGCGAGAGCGCATCGGCAACCTCGATCTACCTCTCCGATCAGGCCACCACGGTGCGCACCGCAGATGGCCGAACGATACAGCTCTTGTCGGACAAGGCGGCCCAGACGGTCAATGCATCGATGAGCGGGATCAATCTGCTCATTGGTGGCAAGGGTGATGTGCTCAACGCCGGTAATTCTCGCCAGACGCTACTGGTGGGCAGTGGCGGCACGACGATGAACGGCAATGCGGGCGTGACCCATTTCGTGGTCAATGGCACTGGCAATAAGGTGAACACCGGTACGGGCGAGTCCTTCATCGAGGTCAATGGCGACGCCAACACGATCAATGCGGAAAAGGGGCAGGTTCGCATGGAGGTCGAGGGTAGCCGTAACCAGATCACGATCGGCAGTGAGGACTTTGTCGATCTGGGCGGCACGGGCAATACCTTGAAAGCGGCAGGCGGTGCCAAGGACAACCGGGTTGTCATTACCGGGCAGAAGGAGATCATCAATCTGGGCAACTCGGATATCGCCTTACAGGAGAACAGCAGCGCGACGGTGAACGGTCGTAACAATGACATCACGCAGCAGGGGCACAGCACGCTCTCTGGAACCGCCACGGGTGGCAGTCTGATGGTCTGGGGCGAGGACAATACCGCAACGATTAGTAATGCGTTCGTCGGTCTAGCCGCAGGAGCTGAGCTTCAGCTGACTGGCCGTAATGACAAAGTCGTGATGGAAGGCGACAACGAGCTGGTCATCAAGGGCAGCACCGCTGGCACGACGGTTAGTGTGTTTGGCCAGAGCAATCAGGTACAGATGACGGGTGGCTCGCTGATGATGGCCGAGGGGGCAGCATTGGACTTGTCCGGCCGCAGCAACAGGATCACGATGCTGGGTGAAAACGATCTGACAGCGCATGACCGGGGACAGCGTCTGGAAGTCTATGGTCAGGACAACCAGGCTTGGGTGAATGGTTCAAGCATTACCGAGCACGGTTCGGCAGACATTGATCTGCATGGCACGGGTAATTCAGTCAAGGAGACCCGTCTTAGCCAGTGGAAGATGGAAGCACTGGGTTACGACCGCCATCTGATCGCGATGGAGATCCTCTGGGAGCAATTGCGCGAAGGCCTGGAGAGTTGTGACGATCAAAGCTGGCGCGGCCTGCCTGAGTCGGCTGATTCCACACCGGTGGGCTTGGCGGGATTGGCACCCGTCGAGGCACTGTGGAATGCCGATGGTGTCCGCTCGCAGGATCCGATACCCTCGATCAGCACGACCATCGCCAATCCCCTGAACGCTCGGCCACTGGTTGCAGCACCGAGCGCGCCCGCCATGTTCAGCTGAAGCGATACCGATGGATTGCGTCACGCGTCTCGCGCGCGACGCGGGCAGCGGCAGCGGTGAAATCTTCGTTGCCTTCGGGCTTTGCGTACAAAATCGCGCGCGAGGAATTGATCATCATGCCGCTACCCTGAGCAGTACGTCCCGCTTTGACGGTGGCTTCAATATCCCCGCCCTGCGCGCCGATGCCGGGTACCAGCAAGGGCATATCACCCACTATCGCTCTCACTAGCGCAAGCTCTTCAGGAAAGGTGGCGCCGACAACGAGACCACATTGTCCGTTACGGTTCCACTGAGCCGATACAAGCTGCGCGACATGCTGGTACAAGGGCTTGCCATCCACTTGCAGGAACTGCAGATCCGAACCGCCAGGGTTGGAGGTACGACAGAGCACAATTACGCCGCGATCTGTCCACTCTAGATAAGGCGCAATTGAATCAAATCCCATGTAAGGATTCACCGTGACTGCATCGGCACGATAGCGTTCAAAGGCTTCGCGGGCATACTGCTCGGCAGTGGCACCAATATCGCCACGTTTGGCATCCAGCACGATGGGGATATCCGGATAGCGCTGCTTGAGATAGTCGCAGACTCCCTGTAACTGGTCTTCAGCAGCGAGCGCGGCGAAGTAAGCGATCTGAGGTTTGAATGCGCAAGCGACGCTGGCCGTAGCGTCGATGACCGCTTTGCAGAATTCGAAAATGCCGCCATCCTTGCCTTGAAGCTGCGCTGGAAAGCGCGCGATGTCGGGATCGAGACCCACGCAGAGCAGCGAATCATGACGCTGGGTCGCGGCGGCGAGCTTGTCGGTGAAATTCACGGTTGGATAGCCTAAATAAGAGGCAGTTCAATATATTGAAATGCCGTCATTGTAGCCTTTCATGCTATCTTCACCGCCCATGACGCGATTGACCCGCAGAGACCTGTTGCTGCTGGCCCTTCTGACCCTGTTCTGGGGACTCAACTGGCCGGTAATGAAAATCAGCGTGCGGGAATTTCCGCCACTGACCTTTCGTCTTATTTGCATGCTTGGTGGCATTGCTGTCATTTGGGCCGTGGCGCGCATACAAAAAGCGCCGCTAGGCATACCGCAAGGCTGCGTGCCGACGGTACTCAAGCTGGCCATCCCCAATATGTTCATCTGGCATGCGCTGATCATTATCGGCGTGCGTATGCTGTCTTCCGGCCGCGCGGCGATTCTCGGATACACGATGCCGGCCTGGGCAGTGATTGCCGGTTTGGTGTTCTTTGGCGACCGCATCAGCCGCGCTGCGCTGGCTGGCATTGTGATGGCGATGTCGGGCGCAATGCTACTGCTGTCGAGCGAGTTCTCGCGCATTTCCGGTCAGCCGCTGGGCACGCTGACGGTGCTGATGGCAGCAGCCGCCTGGGGATTTGGCACCGTGCTGATGAAGCGCACCCAGATCGAGATGCCGACCATCTCGCTCACGCTGTGGATGCTGAGTTTTGCAACCGCAGGTATTGCGGTGCTGGTGTTGATCTTTGAACTGCCACAGGTACGCTGGCCGAACTGGGTCGAATGGCTGGGTATTCTCTACAATGCGGTCATCATTTTTGGTTTTGCGCACGTCGTCTGGTTCCAGCTGGCGCGCTCACTGCCACCGGTGGCGTCCAGTTTGTCAGTGATGTTCATCCCAGTGATCGGCACCTTCTCGGGCGCATGGATCTTGGGCGAGGAACCGCACTGGCAAGACTATGTGGCGATCGTGCTCATACTCGGGGCAATGTCGACCGTGATGTTCCGTCGTCCCGGTGATGGTTCGACCTCTTAGCTTTACGCCAAACCTTGTTTTCCAGCTCGAGTCACGAGCTACTGTCTGGCCCATCAATAGCGGTCGTAAATCCACTGCAACAATGCATCTAGCCCGGGACGTGCGGCAGATGCATTCGCATCATTGATGATGCAGCTGACAATGATTCTGCGACCGGACCTCGCCGTCAGATAACCCGCGATGCTGGCAACGTCAATCAGCGCTCCGGTCTTGATATGTGCTTGCCCTCGCACGGAAGATGCCTGAAGTCGTCGCCCCATCGTGCCATCGATACCGACCAGCGGTAACGATGCGATAAATTCCGGCATCAACGGACTTTGCCATGCATTCTGCAACACCGATGACAGCGCACCAACGCTGATACGCTCATCACGCGACAGGCCGGACCCGTTTTCGATGATGACTGTCTGTGCGTTAATGCGATGCCGGGTCATCCAGTCGAGCACTCGCACCGCACCCGCGTTGGGACTCGCCGGAGCGCTGCCACGATTCGCTGCCAGACTTAACAACAACTGCCGTGCCATGACATTGTTACTGTGCTTGTTAATGTCACGGATGATCTCTGCAAGCGTCATTGATTCCCACGCCAGCAGCTCGCGCGCGGTAGCTGGCACGCTGCCTGTACGTACACTGCCAGTGATCGTGCCGCCAAGCTCAGACCACAACTGACGAAACACGGCATCAACATATTGCACATTGCTCAGGGTATGCAGATGCAGCGCCAGCAAGCGCTCACCGCAACTGACCGGAAAGCTTCCCTCAAAACGAAGCCATTTCTCAGTGAGTACTGGTTTGAGCTGCTCTCGCCAGCGAATACAGGGCTGATCGTTCTGTTTGGGTGGGTCGATGATGAAATCTCTCATCGGTGGCTCGATACTGAGGCGCGCACGATCTGCGTTTGTGTCAGGAACCAGCACGACGCTAAGTGCTTTTGCATCCAGTAGCAAAGCATCGGGCAGAGCATTGTAGGCTCGCTCGGGGGCTGAATCGAAGGCCGCAGGATCTGCAGCCGCCGGTTCAAATAAACTGCTATCCAGTATCAGGTCGCCACGTATCTCGCGCACACCCATCCAGCGTAAGCGTCGCAGCAAGCGAGCCAGATCTTCGTGCGAGAAACGCGGATCACCGCCACCCTCGATGACGAGATCGCCATTCAAAGTATCGTCGCTGATCTCGGCGGAAGAATGCAGGCGCGTGATCCACCGGTAGCCCGGACCCAGTAACTCCAACGCGGCGGCAGTCGTCACCAGTTTCATTAGAGATGCCGGCTTGAAGGCGACGTCAGCATTGTGAGCGAGGAGACGCTCACCATCGACAGAACGAATATCCAGCGCGACCGAAGTCGACGGTATGCCCGTCTGCGCCAGCGAAACCGACAGCGGATCGGGCAATACCTCCCTCTTCTGCAAAGTCCCGCAACCGCTCAATGCCAGCAGCAGTACAAGGCAGGTCAGTGGTTGCAGGTTCAAGCGCTTCATCTGCGGGTCCTTACGTCGGTGGCAGAATTATCCCATGCACCCGTCGACCCACGAGGTATAACCCATTGGGACAGAGTCGTACAATCAGGCTCGCTGCAGACCAGACACCATTTGACATATGCCCATGATTCCTTTTATCGACGACGAGCAATTGCGCGAGCTCTTACCCTACCCATTACTGATCAACGCATTGCGTGATTCATTTTGCGAAGCAGTGCATTCACCGCGCCGTCATGTTCATACCTTGTCAGAGCAAGAATCCTCCACCTTGCTGCTGATGCCCGTCTGGCAGGAATCAAAGCAAATGGGCGTAAAAGTGGTCACCGTGATGCCGCAGAACCGCGGCAAAGGCAAGCCGACGGTGCACGCGCTCTTCATCTTGATGGATACCTCAAGCGGCACGCCGCTGGCGCTGATCGACGGCGAGCAACTCACCCTACGCCGCACGGCCGCAGCGTCGGCACTGGCATCGCGCTATCTCTCACGCGACGATAGCCAGCATCTGCTGATCGTGGGTACTGGTCAGCTAGCACCTGAGATGGCGCTCGCGCATTGCACTGTCAGGCCAATACTGACCGTCTCCATCTGGGGGCGCGATGCTGTCAAGGCACAGGCCATGGTGCAAACATTGCGTGAAGCCGGCCTTGATCAGGCGATCAGTGTGATCACTGCAAGCGATTTATCGTTGGCGACAGCACAGGCAGACATCATCTGCTGCGCCACGACGAGCAAACAAGCTCTGCTGCGCTTCTCAGATATCAAACCCGGCACGCATATTGATCTGGTTGGTAGCTTCAAGCCCGACATGCGCGAGGTCGATGATGCGCTGGTCGTACACAGCCGTGTGTTCGTTGACACTTTCGATGGCGCGCTCGCCGAAGCGGGCGATCTAGTGCAACCGATTACGGCCGGACTTATCTCCCGCGAACACGTGCTCGCCGAGTTGGCATGTCTGACCAGTGGCAGGCATGCGGGACGCCGCGGCAATCAGGACATCACCTTATTCAAATCTGTGGGGACGGCGATCGAAGATCTGGCTGCCGCGCGGCTTGCATGGTTCTCCGCAAGCAGTCGGCGGCCGGCTTGAGGCCAAGACTTATCAAGTCATTAATTTTTATCGGGTATCTGAACAAGTTTTCAGCGGAGATTCTTGAAAAACCCGAAGCCCGTCCCTATACTTGGCACTCGCTGGCGGAGAGTGCTAACAACATTTACCGCCAATACGACCGACCCTCGCCGGCCGGGTCCGGGAAAGCTGTCCCGGGATGGCCGGAAAAATAAACATAACCAACTGTTTTTAAAAGGAGTTTTCATGAATCTTCGTCCTCTGCACGACCGTATCGTGGTCAAGCGCCTAGAGCAGGAAACCAAGACGGCTTCTGGCATCGTGATCCCGGACCAGGCTGCCGAGAAGCCGGATCAGGGCGAGGTTGTGGCCATCGGCAACGGCAAGATCCTTGAAGACGGCAAGGTTCGTCCGCTGGACGTGAAAGTCGGCGACAAGATCTTGTTCGGCAAATATTCCGGCCAGACCGTCAAGGTTGGCAATGACGAATACCTGGTCATGCGCGAGGAAGACGTCTTCGCAGTCGTCCAGTAATCAGGTCCGACCCCCTCATTCCAAATAAAGTTAGTTAAGGAGCAGTCAACATGGCAGCTAAAGAAGTAGTTTTCGGCGACAGCGCGCGCCACAAGATGGTCGAAGGCGTGAATATTCTCGCCAACGCAGTGAAAATCACCCTGGGCCCGAAAGGCCGCAACGTGGTCCTGGAGCGTTCGTTCGGCGCACCTACCGTCACCAAGGATGGTGTGTCGGTCGCGAAAGAGATCGAGCTGAAAGACAAGCTGATGAACATGGGCGCGCAGATGGTGAAGGAAGTCGCGTCAAAGACCTCCGACAACGCGGGTGACGGCACCACCACCGCCACCGTGCTGGCACAGGCAATCGTTCGCGAAGGCATGAAGTATGTAGCCGCTGGCATGAACCCGATGGATCTTAAGCGTGGAATCGACAAAGCGGTCGCAGCCACAGTTGAAGAACTTCACAAGATTGCCAAGCCCTGCACCACGTCGAAAGAAATCGCTCAGGTTGGCTCGATCTCGGCCAACTCCGACACGTCGATCGGCGATCGCATCGCTGAAGCGATGGAAAAAGTGGGCAAGGAGGGCGTGATCACGGTGGAAGACGGCAAGTCGCTCAATGACGAGCTGGATATCGTCGAAGGTATGCAATTCGATCGCGGCTACCTGTCGCCTTACTTTATCAACAACGCCGACAAGCAAGTTGCACTGCTGGACAATCCGTTCATCCTGCTCTGCGACAAGAAGATCTCGAATATCCGTGATCTGCTCCCGGTGCTCGAGCAAGTGGCCAAAGCTGGTCGCCCACTGCTGATCATCGCTGAGGATATCGAAGGCGAAGCACTAGCCACACTGGTGGTCAACAATATTCGTGGCATCCTGAAAACCTGTGCCGTGAAAGCGCCTGGCTTCGGCGATCGTCGCAAGGCCATGCTGGAGGATATCGCTATCCTTACCGGTGGTCAGGTGATCGCGGAAGAAGTCGGTCTGACACTGGAAAAAGCGACCCTGAACGATCTGGGTCAGGCCAAGCGCGTTGAGGTCGCCAAGGAAAATACGACCGTGATCGACGGCGCCGGTGAAAGCACGTCCATCGAAGCTCGCGTTAAGCAGATCCGCGTTCAGATCGAAGAAGCCACTTCCGACTATGATCGCGAGAAGCTGCAAGAACGCGTCGCGAAGCTCGCTGGCGGCGTGGCCGTCATCAAGGTGGGTGCTGCTACCGAAGTCGAGATGAAAGAAAAGAAAGCCCGCGTCGAAGATGCACTGCATGCGACCCGCGCTGCGGTCGAAGAAGGCATCGTGGCGGGCGGTGGCGTGGCTCTGCTGCGTGCACGTTCGAATCTGAAGCTCAAGGGTGACAATCCCGATCAGGATGCAGGTATCAAGATCGTGCTCCGCGCGATTGAAGAACCGCTGCGCATGATCGTGAGCAATGCTGGTGAGGAAGCTTCGGTCGTCGTCAACAAAGTGATGGAAGGCAAAGGTAACTTCGGTTACAACGCGGCCAATGGTACCTACGGCGACATGGTGGAAATGGGCGTGCTGGATCCGGCCAAGGTCACTCGCTCGGCGCTTCAGAACGCAGCATCGATCGCTGGACTGATGCTGACCACCGACTGCATGGTGTCCGATCTGGTTGAGGACAAGCCGAGCTCTGGTGGCAGCGGTATGGGTGGCATGGGCGGTATGGGTGGCATGGGCATGGATGGCATGATGTAATTTTGCTCAGGCTACATTGCCCTAGGAAAGCCCGCAGCGATGCGGGCTTTTTTTATTGTTCTAGTTCTTGTTTTTTTTCTTCTACCTGACCCTCAGCGCTTTTTCTCATCGAACTCTCGGTCTTTTTATCGAACACCGGAGCCATGCCATATTTTGTCGCAAATTTAAGACGATCATCGCCCGTTATTCGCCACCTAGATATCAGCTAATAACCAAAAGCTATTACTGCCGATCCACAGAAAAATGATCTGAATGACTAGGAGGGTGACATCATGCTCAGCAAAATTTTCTCTAGAGTTAGTCGATATCCGCACATCCCCGGAACTAACGGGAAAATTCATCAGGCACAGCGCTCGCTGAGTACTCAAAACACCCGACTGGCGCAGCTCAACAAAGATTGCATTACAGCTTTAAAAAAAATTGAGATCAACCATTCACTGTGGGATGCGGCTTGCAAGATTGACGATACATTCCGCGCAGATATCAATGATGAAGTGAATTATGAATATCAATGTGTCCCTGATCATCTTTTATTCTCGCCAGACAGCTCCCCCGCAGCAGCAGAGCGGGCAGTGGGTTTTCAGTTGAGCTGCAGCCTGACAGAAACGCCAAGATTTCTATTGAATTATGCAGTGAATACGCCTGGTATTACGCTTGAGGCTGCCATTACACCAAAACACAAAAGCTATCTGGTTGAATCACTTACTGAAAGCTTTCCAAATCTAAATGACGCAGATCAAATGGCCATGGCTGGTGCGATATCGCCCGATGTGCTGATCAAATTAGGCTTGCCAGTTTCTCGCGACGCAATGAATTTATCAATCGCCAACAAAAAATCAGGCACACCTCAGCTGGCTGAAGATCATCTGTTAGCACTAGTCGATTATTGCAACTCGAATAGCGGCATGTTCAATGCGATCAATGACAGCATGCGAATATGGCAGCTCTGCGGGGTGAATACGCTGGCATTGGTGACTTCCTGCCTGTCAAAACCGCTCAATGAAGGATTCAGCATACTGAGCAAGTATGATGCTTTTCTCTACCGGGGACCCCTCTACAAGGGCGTCACTATCTGCAATCCGGCAGGAGCATTCAGGCTATCGAAGATGCAACCAGGGATGCAGTACTGCAGCCCACACTGGTCGTCGGCAACGCATGTCGAGAGCCAAAATTACGCAGCAAGAAAACCCGACCGTCAGTTGCAGATGACCATTCTTCACGCCGAGGGCGTTCGTGCCCACATGTTCAACAACATTAGCTCGATGGGCGAAGGCGAGGTGATCATGCCACCCAAACCCATCTACTTCCTTGAAGAATCGGCGGTCGATCCTGCCTTACAGAACGCCAACCGCCAGCTTCCTACGGTCTACGGCACGATGAAGCCCATACAGTCAGCCGCCGACGCCAGACTCAGGGAGCCTCATGCAATCCTTGTCTGAGATCAGCGTTTCCATGCCGGTGTACGCTTCTCGATAAAAGCCTGCACACCTTCCAGTGCAGCCTCGTCCATCATGTTACAGGCCATGGTCTCACCCGCCAGCTGGTAAGCAGCCGCGATGCCCATCTCCATCTGGCGATAGAACAATTGCTTGCCCATAGCGATCGCTACTGCCGGCTTGGCCAGAATACTGTCCACCAGAGATGCGATCTCCTGATCGAGTCGGTCCGACGGCACGACGCGATTGACGAGTCCGCGCTCACAAGCTGTCTGCGCATCGATGAATTCACCCGTCAGCAGCATTTCCATGGCCTGTTTGCGCGGCACATTACGCGTGAGTCCGACGGAAGGCGTCGAGCAAAACAAACCATAATTGACACCAGAGACCGCGAACCGTGCCTCTTCGGAGGCGACCGCCAGATCGCACATGGCCACTAACTGACAACCTGCTGCGGTCGCCATGCCCTGCACGCGCGCGATCACAGGCTGCGGCATATGCTGAATGGATAGCATCAACTTGCTACACTGATCGAAGAGTTTTTTATAGTAATCGGCCGACGGACTGGCGCGCATCTGCTTGAGATCATGTCCGGCACAGAAGGCCTTTCCACTGGCGGCCATGATCACCACACGAACTTTGGGATCGGCGGCGATCGCGTTCATCTCCACCTGTAACGCAGTAAGCATCTCCTCGGACAGCGGATTGAGTTGTTCACCGCGATTCAGGGTCAGAGTAACGGCGTCACCTTCCTGCTGCTTCAGCACATAGG
>JBEDGK010000050.1:0-35744 GCA_041174665.1 Pseudomonadota bacterium | reverse complement strand
CTCCGGTCCGAGGGTTCAAGGGCAAAGGAGATCAACTCGAACGGAAGGACTTCCTTTGAACCCTCGGACCGGAGCGCGCTGCACCAGCGCATCACTCACCGCTTCGATGGCATGCTGTCTTCGACGCCGGGCTTGCTTGAGGAGGTTGCCGCGCTTCGCGCGCGTGGCGATCTGCATCCTGGCCTACCCTCGATACGCTGCGTGGGCTACCGGCAGGCCTGGGAGTACCTCGATGGAAAAATCGACAAAACTGCGCTGCGCGAAAAAGGGATCGCCGCCACCCGGCAGCTAGCCAAGCGCCAGCTGACCTGGCTGCGTGGCATGGACAATCGCATCGTGATTGATTGCCTGTGTGATCAGCCGGCAGGGCAGATGCTTGCCGTGCTGAGTTCCCGCCTCGGTTGACACAAAGGCGGTCGGGAGCGATAATCTTGGGTTTCGCGGTGATATAGCTCAGTTGGTTAGAGCACAGCACTCATAATGCTGGGGTCGGTGGTTCAAGTCCACCTATCACCACCAGAACACGGAAAAGCCGCTGGCCTGCCTTGCAGTCAGCGGCTTTTTTATTTGGGATAAAAACAAAGAAACGCGCAGCACACTGAGAATCTGCTCGGTATCGTCAGGTTCGATATCCTCAGCCACCAGCGCGTCGATAAATAGCGCAACGATCAAATCAAACGACGCCTTGGTAATACCTCTCGAAGCGTGGGCCGAGTGCAGTCCGGCGTCCGAATAATTCAACGGGGGCTTGCCCATCGCCATGGAGACAAAGCGAATCTGATGATGGATCAGCCGCTCCAGACGCACCTCTTCAAAATAGCGACGCAAATTCGGCCGGCGCATTACGCGCTTGTAGAAATCGCGAACGATACGGGTCACCACGGGCACGCCGCCATATTTGTCGAACAGCGTTTGAGCCATTGACAAATACTGCCATTTATTTGCTTCGAGAAATATTACACGCCGCTCCGCATGATCCAGGCATAGCCGTTCGATGATCAGGTTAGCCCGAAGAGGTCTTTTGTGACCATCCAAATGTTTACATGGGGAACTTGCGGTCCATAAAACTGACCGACTATCAATTTCTTTTGTTGACAGGATATTAATCTTTTCCTAAGGTGCGCATAGTTGCTTTTTGTCCACCCACCCGCAGGTTTCACGCCGACAGATAAGAAAATGCCTAAAGCCAAAACAGCACTTTCCGCTGGCACCTATTCATTTCGTGATGCTCTGCCGACATGCAGCACAGGACTCGGCCTAGCGGGATTGATCTGGGTGGCATCTCTCCCCGCCACGCTGGAAGAGCAATGCTTCTCATCTGGCCTGATGCTGATGCTGGTCTGGGGGCTGTCGCTTATCTGGCGCGATCGCCCAGCGCTCGCTGGCTATGAGGTGGTACGTAGCGCGATGATCTTCATCAGCCTGGCGATGTCGCTGCGGTATCTGATCTGGCGCGGCACCGAGACATTGCCGCTGCACCTAGGCATCGTGGCAGCAAGCGCCGGGCTGCTATTGTTCGTTGCCGAGTGCTATTGCTTTCTCGTTAGCGCGCTGGGGCACGTGCCCAACCTGCGCAAGACGCAGCGAGGCCCGATTCCCTTGCCCACCGATCCTTCCGCATTGCCAACCGTGGATGTCTACATCACGACCTATAACGAAGACCCAGAGCTATTACGCTCGACCCTGATCGCAGCCACCCAGATGCGCTACCCCGCCGGCAAGCTGCGGGTGTATGTGCTCGACGATGGTGGAACCCGGCAGATGATCACGAACGCTGAACATGTCCAAGCAACTCAGGTACGTCAGCGCGCTGAAAAAATTCAAGCACTCGCGTTGCAATTCGGTGCTTGCTACCTGACACGCGAACGCAATGAGCACGCAAAAGCAGGTAACCTGAACGCCGCCCTAAAGCAGACCCAAGGTGAATTTATTGTGGTACTTGATTGCGACCATGTGCCCGCCGAAGATTTTGTTGAAAAGACGCTGGGGTTTTTCTTTGTCGATGCCAAGTTGTTCCTCGTTCAAACGCCGCATCACTTCCTGAACCCAGACCCGCTGGAACGCAATCTCGCGATCTTCAATCACTCACCCTCCGAGAACGGCCTGTTCCACAACACGATTCAGCCGGGCCTGGATGCCTGGGGATCGGCTTTTTTCTGTGGTTCTGCGGCCATGCTGCGACGCGCTGCCCTTGACGATATTGGCGGCTTTTCGCAAGAAACGCTGACAGAAGATGCCGAGACAACGCTGCGCGCACTGTCCAGGGGTTATACAACTGCGTACCTGAACCTGCCGCTGATCTCAGGACTACAGCCCGAGACTTTCAGCGGCTTCATACAACAACGTGCGCGCTGGGGTCAGGGCATGTGGCAGATATTCATGTTTCATAATCCCTGGCGCCTGCCGGGGCTGAGCCTGATGCAGCGCGCGCTGTTCACGAACTTTGCCTTGTTCTGGGGATTTCCCATCAGCCGGCTAGTGATGTTGATGATGCCGATCTTGTCGCTGCTGCTGTACATACCGCTTGTTGATGCCCGGGTGAACGACGTGCTCGCCTATGGCGCGCCTGCGTTGCTATGCTCAACTCTCACCGCGCAATTCATTTACGGAAAACTACGCTGGCCATTTATCTCTTATCTGTATGAAGTCATTCAGTCGGTGCATCTGACTGCCGGTATCGTGAATCTGCTACGCAATCCACGAGCACCGCAATTCAAAGTAACACCGAAGGGCGAGATCCTTGAAAAAGACTGTGTGTCGGCCTTGGCAACACCTTTTTATCTGCTCTGTACGCTCAGCATTGCCGCGCTGGGAATGGCCGTCTACCGTCTCGAGACTCAGCCCGGGCTGAGTGACATGCTGGTTTTTGTCGGCGCATGGACTTTGCTTGATCTCCTGTTTTTTCTGTGCGCGCTCGGCGTGACTCTGGAGCGCCGGCAACGCAGAGTCTATCCGCGAGCTCCCGTCAGTTACCCGGTCCATCTGCGTACCGACAATGGTCTTGACCTGAAAGGCATGATGCAGGATGCGTCGGCAACCGGAGCAGGTATCGTGCTCACACTGCCCGCAGCAACCGAGCAACAACTAAAGCAGGCCGAGTGCTTCGAAATCCACGTCGAAGGCATGCAGCAAAAACTGTATGGATGTCTGCAGACAATGGAGATGCTGGCCTCAGGCGACATATCCTTGGGTCTGGTCTATCGTTTCAGCGGCATCGAACAGGCGCGCACGGCCGTCTCCATACCTTATGGTTCGAGCCAGCAGCTGCTCAATAATCTCGAACGTCGACACCGGCGTCGAGGGGTGATTGCCGCATTCCTCACATTACTCAAGAGAGCGATTGTCCGCGGTGGCTGGCATGTCATGGTTATCACCGCAACAATGATCAAACAGGGTGCAGGACATTGGCGGCCCGCGCTAAGCTTGACGGAAAGAGAATAATGTATCGCACCACACGAAATTTCCTGCCGCTTACCACCCGCCTCAGCGTAGTGATATGCCTGGGTGCTCTATCTCCAACGGTACAGGCAGACAATGTGGTGTTCTCGGGTGCCGAGGGCTCGTCGAACAGCAGCTACGGCTACTTGGGCACTGTCATGCCGATGGAGGGCGAGACTCTCGGGCGAGGTTGGTACCGGAAGGTCGTGTTCAGCACGATTCGTTATCGGTTCTCATCGACTCAAAGGGGTCCGTCAGAAGATATCCATGGCACTGTGCATGGCATCGAGGGCGGCGTGGGCCACGCATGGCAATTCGGCCCGAGGTCACTGGACGTATCGGCAACGGTCGGCTACCGTAACATCCGGCTGAGTCCTTTCGAGCCCAGAGATGAAAAAACAGGGAGCGTTGTCACGCTGAATCCACAGCTGATGGCCTACACGCCACTGGTCGGCGGTTTCGATGCCGACCTGATCGCTAACTATGCTCTTGGACTCGGTAGCAGCTTTGCGCGATTACGCGCCGGATTCCGGCCAGCAGAGCGCTGGCGCACCGGCATCGAGACCAAGCGCCTGAGCGGAGATAATTATGAGACACGCGCTGCGGGTGTTTTCATTGCGATCCCGCTGAGCAGCAAGTTCACCCTAGACTTCACCGCAGGAAAAGAAAAGCCGCGTGATGAACCCTCGGTTAGCTATGGCGGCATTGCCTTCTCGGCAGTTTTCTGAGACCAGTATCCCGGATCAGCCGGACTTGAGGCGGGCAACAACGCTGCACCGGGATTGAAACGGAAATGTCGCTCGAGATAGCCCAAACCAAGCAATGTAAGCGACTGATCGTAGTCCCGGCAGCAGCGGACCAGATCTCCAGGATGGTGCAGCAACTCTTTTTGGGCAGGCTACCTGAGGGACAAAAAAGATCTGAGGCGGCGGTAAGTCATTGACGCTCCTGCTATAATTTTGTGCATCACCCCTCGCGCCGACGATACTTTGGTCACCCGATCATTGGGTTTGCGTACACAGTCCGGCGCCACGCTCTCTGATTCATGCAAAAAAAATTATTCATCAAGACCTTTGGCTGCCAAATGAACGAGTATGACTCGGACAAAATGGCGGACGTGCTTCGCGAAGCCGAAGGTGTGATCAAAACCGACTCGCCCGAGGATGCCGATATCATTTTGTTCAATACCTGCTCCGTTCGCGAGAAAGCGCAAGAGAAAGTATTTTCCGATTTGGGTCGTGTTCGTGAACTGAAGCAAAAAAATCCCGCCCTGATCATCGGTGTCGGTGGATGCGTCGCATCACAAGAAGGTGAAACCATTGTGAAGCGCGCTCCGTATGTTGATCTCGTATTCGGCCCCCAGACCTTGCATCGGCTGCCCGACATGCTGCATGCGCGGCGCACCAAAGGTCGTGCGCAAATTGATATCAGTTTCCCAGAGGTAGAAAAATTTGACCATTTGCCGCCGGCCCGTGTAGAGGGTGTGAGCGCCTTCGTTTCGATCATGGAAGGCTGCAGCAAATACTGCAGCTATTGTGTGGTTCCGTACACCCGTGGCGAAGAAGTCTCGCGCCGCTTCGATGATGTGCTCGGCGAAGTCGCCCAGCTAGTCTCGCAGGGTGTGAGGGAGATCACCCTGCTCGGCCAGAACGTGAATGCCTATCGCGGCATGATGTCGGATGGCCACACTGCAGATTTTGCGCTGCTGATTGAGTATCTCGCCGAATTCGATGGCATAGAGCGCATTCGTTATGTAACCAGCCATCCAAAAGAATTTACCCAGCGTCTGATTGATGTCTACGCTCGTGTGCCCAAGCTGGTGAACCATCTTTATCTGCCGGCACAGCACGGTTCGGACAAGATACTAGCCGCAATGAAACGTGGCTACACTGTTCTTGAATACAAATCCATCATTCGCCGTTTGCGCGAAGTGCGGCCAGATATCACGATATCTTCTGATTTCATCGTCGGATTTCCCGGCGAAACCGACGCGGATTTCGAGGCACTGATGAAGCTGGTCGATGATATCGGCTATGACAACAGCTTCTCTTTCATATTCAGCCCCCGTCCCGGCACGCCAGCGGCCAATCTGCCTGATGATACCGCTCAAGAAGTGAAGCTCGGCCGGCTTCAGCGACTGCAGAAAGTCATCGCCGACAACACTCGCCGTTACTCGGATGCGATGGTGGGCAGCGTGCAGCGCGTGCTGGTCGAAGGCCCCTCCAAGCGAAACCCGAATGAATTACAAGGTCGAACAGAGAACAATCGCGTGGTCAACTTTGACGGAGGACCCAACACGTCGCGGCTGGTCGGACAGTTCATTGACGTGCATATCAATGAGAGCCACCCCTTCTCGTTGCGCGGTGACGTGGTGGTGACAACATGAAATCGGCCAACAGTACGCCCCGGGGCAGCGCTAAAACTGCGCAGACCCCGCCACGCTATTTTTCTCCCGAGCCCGTCGACAACATCCGTCTGGCGAATCTGTGCGGTCCGGTCGATGAAAACCTGCGCCAAATTGCCGCGGCGCTGGACGTGACGCTGTTTCGGCGCGGTGAAAAATTCATCGCCGATGGTCTTCATGCCCAGCGTGCAGTCGAGATGCTCAAAAAATTCTATGAGGCCGCAGATCATCCGATATCCATCGAAGAGATTCAGCTTGCCTTGGTCGAGCACAAAGCGGCGACCCAAACGGACAAACCAGCGATTCTGGCCAAAGAACCTGACGATCAGCCTGACAGCCCGGTATTGCGTACCCGCCGCAGCGATCTGCGCGGCCGCACGCCCCACCAGGGACAATATCTGAAAGCGATTCTCGAGCATGATGTGACTTTCGGCGTAGGCCCAGCTGGCACCGGTAAAACCTATCTGGCAGTAGCCTGCGCGGTCGATGCACTCGAGCGCGACGCGGTGCGCCGCATCGTGCTAACGCGACCGGCCGTCGAAGCCGGCGAACGACTGGGTTTTCTGCCCGGCGATCTGGCACAAAAGGTTGATCCCTACCTGCGACCCCTATATGACGCTTTGTACGATTTGCTTGGCTTCGATCGCACGCAAAAAATGTTCGAAAAACAAGCGATCGAGATTGCGCCACTGGCATACATGCGCGGACGGACGCTGAACCATGCGTTCATCATCCTCGATGAAGCACAAAACACCACCCCGGAACAAATGAAGATGTTCCTCACGCGAATAGGCTTTGGCAGCAAGGCCGTGGTGACTGGCGATGTCACACAGATCGACTTGCAGCGTGGCCAGAAAAGCGGGCTGGTCGATGCAATGAGTGTGCTCTCCTCCGTACGCGGTATTGCATTCACGCGCTTCACCAGCGCCGATGTGGTACGTCACCCTCTGGTGGGCCGTATTGTCGATGCTTATGATGCAGCTGGCGCTGCGGCGGCTGCCACTGCATTGCGTGATGCCGGCAAATAATCCGTTGTCCTTGTCTGTGCAGTTCGCCGACCGGCGACTTGCAGATAGGCTCACCCGCACAAAGATACGTCGCTGGGTACTCGCCGCGCAATTCGCTCCTGCTGAGTTGACGATACGATTTGTTGATGCAGATGAAGGCTGCGCACTCAATCGCGATTACCGCGGCAAGGATTACGCAACCAATGTACTGACCTTTTCGTACAGCGAAGAAGGCATTGATGACGGTATCGTGCGTGCCGATATCGTCCTCTGTGCTGATGTACTGTTAAAAGAAGCCGAAGAGCAAGGTCTGCCAGTGGAACAGCATGCAACGCATCTTGTCGTACATGGCGTGCTGCATGCGCAGGGCTATGATCATGAGAATGACGACGACGCTGCCGAGATGGAACGGCTCGAAACCCAGATACTCGCTCGGCTTGGCGTGCCAGATCCTTATCTTCAACGAAACTGATGCCAATGGCCTGATCTGCAGATCATGCAGCGTTTGCTGGTGGATTTTGGCGAGCAATGAATTTCAAATTAGCAAATCTGCATCCTGCTCTCTCGGATCGCTGATCTTTTTACGGTATGCTCTAACTTCCTGAACTCTGGCATTACGCCATATGCAAGACTATCCCCCTGGCGGTCGCGCCGCCGACCACTCCAAACCTCATCGCTCCTTGTTCGAGCGCCTGACCGCGCTGATTTCTCCCGAACCAGAAAACCGTAGCGAATTGCTCGAAGTGCTTCACGATGCGCACGAACGTAATTTGCTCGATGCCGACGCCTTGTCCATGATAGAAGGTGTGTTCCAGGTCTCTGATCTGGGTGCGCGCGACATCATGATCCCGCGCTCGCAGATGGATGTCGTCGATGTTGCCCGTCCGATCGAAGAATGGATGCCGATGGTATTGTCCACCGCGCATTCACGCTTTCCTGCCGTCGATGGTGACCGTGACAAAGTCATCGGGATCTTGCTCGCCAAGGACTTGCTGCGCTACTACGCGGAAGACGAATTCGATCTGCGCGACATGTTGCGGCCGGCAGTCTTTATCCCCGAATCCAAACGGCTGAATGTGCTGCTGCGCGATTTCCGAGCGAACCGCAATCATATCGCCATCGTGGTCGATGAGTACGGTGGCGTTGCCGGCCTGATCACGATTGAAGATGTGCTCGAGCAGATCGTTGGTGATATCGAAGACGAATATGATTTCGATGAAGAAGAAGACAACATCCTGCCGGTGAAAGATGGTGAGGTCGGTCTGCGCTGGCGTGTCAAGGCGCTGACCGAGATCGAGCAATTCAATGAAGCGCTCGGCACCGCGCTGTCGAACGAGGATGTCGATACAATCGGGGGCCTGGTCGCGAACCACCTGGGCCGAATGCCGCGTAAGGGCGAACAATTCGAGATCGATGATCTTCGCTTTGAAGTGCTGCGTGCCGATGCTCGTCAGGTGCATGTGCTGCTGGTTGAAAAACTGCCGCAGCGCGCCCTCGGAGAAGCCAGCTGATGCGCCGCATGCGGCGCACCTTGACTGATGTTCATTCCTGCGTCTGATCCCGGAACCGGTCAAGCCGTTCCTGCCCTGCGACCACGGTCTCGCACCACGCTACTGCTATCGGCGTTGGCCGGTGCCGCGACCGTGTTTGCGTTTGCTCCTTTTCATGCATGGCCGTTGCAACTTGCGTGTCTGGCGCTGCTGTCTCATCTGTTCCTCTGTACCACTCGCGCACGCGATGGGTTTCTGCTCGGGTGGACCTTTGGTACTTCCGCCCTCCTGAGTGGCACGCACTGGCTTTATGTGAGCCTGCATATTTATGGCGAGATGCCAGCGCCAGTTGCAGCGCTGGCGGTCGTACTGCTGTCGGCCAGTCTGGGCCTGCTGTACGGATTGGCGATTTGGCTGGCTGCCTGGGCTGGGTTGCGCGCCAATAGCAAGGCATTCTCGGCCATTGCCATCCTGCCCGCCTGCTGGATGCTGGCTGACTGGACCCGCGGCTGGATATTCACGGGTTTCTCCTGGGTCGCTACAGGCTACGCGCACACGACTAGTCCGCTCGCAGCGTATGCACCGTTGATCGGCGTGTATGGCGTTGGCGGGCTGGCTGCGGTGGCCGCAGGATCGCTAGGTCTCATGCTGCATCAATGGCGACTGCACCTTGCCGCAATCAGCGTGCTGATAGCACTGGCAGCATGCAGTCTTGTACTGAACCGCATTGAATGGACCCAGCCTCTGGGCAAACCCATCCATGCGCGTCTACTACAAGGCAATGTGCCGCAGCAGATGAAATTCGACGCAAAGAATATTGAAGCCTCATTGTCGATGTACCGCCAGATGATCACGGAGGCACCGGCTGATTTGATTGCGACTCCTGAGACTGCGCTGCCGCTGCTGTCGACACAACTGCCACCCGGCTACATTGAGCAACTCGCCCATTTTGCATGGGATAGCAACAGCACACTGGTGGTGGGCGTGCCGTGGACTACCGAACCCGGCATCTATCTGAACAGCGTCATCGGCTTTTCTTTTGCTCAGTCCACACTGTATCGCTACGACAAGCATCATCTCGTTCCCTTTGGTGAATTCATACCGCCGGGCACGCGCTGGTTCGTGGATCTAATGAAAATGCCGCTAGGTGACTTCGGGCGCGGCGCACGCTACCAGGCGCCGATTGATGTGCGTGAGCAGTGGGTATTGCCAAACATCTGCTACGAAGATTTGTTTGGCGAAGAAATCGCAGCGCAGATCGCGGCCGCCCTTGACCGAGGAACTCCGGTACCCAGCATCTTGCTGAATGTTTCCAACATTGCATGGTTTGGTGACACCATCGCTCTGCCCCAGCATCTGCAAATCTCCCAGATGCGCACGCTGGAGACGGGCCGGCCGATGCTGCGCGCGACCAATACCGGCGCTACCGCCGTCATTGACGGTCGAGGGCAGATCGTCGCGAGCTTGCCGGCCTTTACGCACGGCACGCTGGAGGCTTCGGTGCAGGGCATGCAAGGGGCTACGCCCTATATCTGGCTAGGTAATACACTTCCTGTCGGGCTGGCGCTGGCGCTGCTCGCTTTACCGGGTCTCAAGCGTCTTGGGCGTAGCAAAAACGGCTAAAATTCTGGGTTTGCCGGATGCCGGGCTATTCAGCGTAAAGATCCCTGACCCAATCCAGAAAGATGCTGGGCCCCGGCCTGCGCCGGGGCGACGATTGAAAGGCTGTTGAATTACAAAAATCGTCATCCCGGCGCAGGCCGGGATCCAGTGGCTCTCTGGCATTTGACTGGCTTGCATTCCGGTTCATCGAACGTCTCACCCCGTGGCGCCTACATGCTTCACCTGTACCGATACCGTTTCCCATGAACACAAAACCGACCTTCCAACAAATCATCCTGAAACTGCAGGAATACTGGGATGCGCAAGGATGCGCGCTGCTGCAACCGTATGACATGGAGGTCGGCGCCGGTACCTCGCACACCGCCACCTTCCTGCGCGCGATCGGCCCCGAGCCCTGGCGCGCCGCGTACGTGCAGCCATCGCGCCGCCCCAAGGATGGTCGCTACGGCGAGAATCCCAACCGCATGCAGCACTACTATCAGTATCAGGTGGTGCTCAAGCCTGCGCCGGAAAACATTCTTGATCTCTATCTCGGCTCACTCGCAGCGCTGGGACTGACGCTGACCGAAAACGACGTTCGCTTCGTCGAAGACGACTGGGAGAACCCGACACTGGGCGCATGGGGTCTGGGCTGGGAAGTCTGGCTAAATGGCATGGAAGTCACCCAGTTCACCTACTTCCAGCAAGTGGGTGGCATCGACTGCAAGCCCGTACTGGGCGAGATCACTTATGGCATCGAGCGTCTGGCGATGTACCTGCAGGGCGTTGAAAACGTATTCGATCTGGTATGGACTGAATGGGAAGAGCGCGGTGTTAGAAAGCATCTGACCTATGGCGATGTCTTCCATCAGAACGAAGTCGAGCAATCTGGCTACAACTTCGAGCACTCGAATGCTGAGTTTTTGTTCTCGCTATTCTCCAGCTACGAAGCCGAGGCACAACGGCTGATGGCCGTGCCACTGGCGCTGCCCGCGTATGAGATGGTGCTGAAGGCCGCGCATACCTTCAATCTGCTGGATGCGCGCGGCGCGATCTCGGTGACTGAGCGTGCTGCCTACATTGGGCGCATCCGACATCTGGCGCGCGCCGTTGCGCAAGCATATTACGCCTCGCGCGAGCAGCTTGGTTTCCCGATGCTGGGCGATGCGAGCAAGGCAGCCTGACCAGCACTGACGAACACAACGACTGAACACCATGAAGCACACACTGCTGGTCGAACTGCTGACCGAAGAACTCCCTCCGAAGGCATTAGGCAAACTGGGCGATGCTTTCGCCACTGCGATGTTCAATGGCCTGTCGTCACGTGCGCTGCTCGATGAAGGCGCCCGTTTCACTGCCTACGCCAGCCCGCGTCGTCTGGCGGTCTCCATACAAGGCGTGCGCGGCTCTTCGCCGGACAAGCAGATCCGCGAGAAAGTACTGCCCGTCTCTGTCGCACTGGACAAAGAAGGCCAGCCTGCGGCGCCACTGACCAAAAAGCTCGCTGCGCTGGCAGCGCAGGCCGGACGCGAGAGCATCGCGCTGTCCGAACTTGAGCGCGCCAGCGATGGCAAGGCCGAGAGCTTCTTCTTCACCTACACCGCACCCGGTCAACCGCTGGCCAGTGGCTTGCAAATCACGCTGGAAGAAAGCATTGCCAAGTTGCCGATTCCAAAGCTGATGAGCTACCAGCGCCCAAGTGGCGACACCGTTCATTTCGTGCGTCCTGTACACGGTCTGATTGCGCTCCTCGATGACAACGTCGTACCTCTATCTATTTTGGGGCTGCAATCGTCGCAGACAACGCTCGGCCACCGATTCTTGTCGCGCAAGCCCTCGCTGGTGATTACCTCAGCCGAACGCTATGCTGAGATACTCGAGGAAGATGGCCGGGTCATCGCGAGCTACGACATACGCAAAGAAAAAATCCGTACTGCCCTGCAAACCAAAGCGGGTAACGATCATATTCTGATGCCCGAAGCGCTGCTGGATGAAGTGAGCGCCCTGGTGGAATGGCCGGTGGTCTATGAGTGCCATTTCGACGAGGCCTTCCTGTCTGTACCGCAGGAATGCCTGATCCTGACCATGCAGACCAATCAGAAGTATTTCGCGCTGACGGATACCAGCGGCAGGCTGCGCTCGCGCTTTCTGATCGTATCGAACCTGGAAACCACTGATCCGCAGCACATCATCGGTGGCAATGAGCGCGTGGTGCGCCCCCGCCTATCGGATGCCAAGTTCTTTTTCGAGCAAGACAAGAAGAAAAAACTCTTTGACCGCGTATCCGGACTCTCCAGCGTGGTTTATCACAACAAGCTCGGCTCGCAGGCGCAGCGCAATGAGCGCGTGGTGGCGATCGCGGCTTCCATTGCCGAATCACTGGGTGCAAATGTCGCGCTGGCCAAGCGTGCAGCGCAGCTGTCAAAAGCCGATCTGCTGACGGACATGGTGGGTGAGTTCCCCGAGCTTCAAGGCATCATGGGCACGTACTACGCGCGCCATGATGGCGAGCCGGATGAGGTCGCTGCGGCGATTGGCGAGCATTATCAGCCGCGCTTTGCCGGCGATGCGTTGCCTGCCACTCGCACCGGTACCGTGGTCGCGATGGCCGACAAACTAGAAACACTGGTGGGTATCTGGGGTATCGGCCTCGCCCCTACCGGCGATAAAGATCCCTTTGCGCTGCGCCGTCATGCACTGGGTATGCTGCGCATGCTGGTTGAGAAAAAGCTGCCGCTGTCACTGTCGCATCTGCTGCGCCAAGCGGCGTCTCAATTTACGGGTAACCCTCAGTTCACTGATCCGATAGCGGATGTTCAAGCCTTTGTTTATGACCGCCTGCGCGGTCTGCTGCGCGAGCGTGGTCATGCGCAGGATGCGGTGGAAGCTGTAGTTTCCCAGACGCCCGACCGGCTCGACGATATTCTCGAGCGCCTTGACGCCGTGAAAATTTTCGCTGCGCTGCCTGAGGCGTCCTCGCTGGCAGCTGCCAACAAGCGCATCACCAACATCCTGAAGAAAAACGAAGGCATCCATGGCGAGGTGCAACCCAAGCTGCTGGCTGAACCAGCCGAGCAGGCGCTCTATGGCGCCATGACCGAGACCCGACAGGCCGTAGATCACGCGTTTGCGAAAGCGGATTTCAGCGCGACCCTTCAAGCGCTCGCGGCGCTGCGCGACGACGTCGATACGTTCTTCAATGAGGTGATGGTGATGGCTGAGGATACGGCGCTGCGTACTAACCGCCTCGCACTCCTGCAGTCACTGCATGCGATGATGAATCGCGTCGCGGATATCTCACGGCTCGCGGCCTGACGAATCCGGAAACTTTGCGTGCCTGCCAGCGACCTGAACATGAAACTGATCGTCCTTGACCGCGATGGCGTGATCAACTTTGATTCGGATGCCTATATCAAGTCGCCGCAGGAATGGATCGCGATTCCCGGTTCGCTGGAGGCGATCGCACGGCTGAATCAGCATGGCTATCGGGTGGCTGTAGCGACTAATCAGGCCGGCATCGCGCGCGGCTTGTTTGACATGAAGGCCTTGTGCGCGATACACCAGAAACTTCACCAGTCGGCACAGGCAGTCGGCGCGCGAATCGACGCGATCTTTTACTGTCCCCACGCGCCGGATGCGCACTGCGACTGCAGGAAGCCGAATCCCGGCATGCTGCTGTCGATAGGACAGCGCTTTGAGGTCAGCTTGCACAACATGCCCGTGGTCGGTGATTCCTTGCGCGACTTGCAGGCTGCAGCGCAAGTTGGCGCCGCACCTTATCTCGTAAGGACGGGTAATGGAGAGCAAACGCTGGCAAAGAGTGACCTGCCGCCGGGCACCAAGATCTTCGATGATCTCTCCAACCTGGTCGATCGTCTTCTGCATGCAGAGCAGGCAGCGCCCGACACGGTAGACATGGCACGCGCAGCGTTGACCAAGAAAAAATAATTTTTAATCAGCGGCGCGCCTCGAGCCCGCGTTATACGGAAACTGAATGTATCGTCCTGTGCTGTTCATGCGATCTCTGCTGTTCGCGCTACTCATCCTGCTGATTACGGTCATCTGGGCGCTCGCATGCTTTGTCTTCATCTTGCTGCCCTACCGTCAGCGCTACTGGATGATCACGCGCTGGAACGTGTTCATCACGCTGGCTGCTTACTACGCTTGCGGCATACGCTGGCAAGTCAAAGGCATGGAAAATCTGCCGGATGCGCCGGTCGTCCTGCTATCCAAGCACCAGTCGGCCTGGGAGACGATTTTTTATTGCTGGCTGATGCCGCGCCCACTGATCTTCGTGTTCAAGAAATCTCTGCTCTACATTCCCTTTTTTGGTTGGGGGCTGGCGATGCTGCGCATGATCGCTATCGACCGCAGTAAAGGCCGGGACGCCATGGCGCAAGTGATCCGTGTCGGCAAACAGCGGCTGGACGATGGCCAGTGGGTGATCATGTTCCCCGAAGGCACCCGTACCCCAGTCGGCAAACAAGGCCACTACAAAGCAGGCGGCGCGATACTGGCGATCGGCACCAACACGCCGATCGTGCCGATTGCAATCAATTCTGGTGACTGCTGGCCACGTAATGCCTTCATCAAAACACCGGGACTGATCACGGTATCCATCGGCAAGCCGATTGCGCCGGAGGACCTCACCCCAGCCGAATTGATGGCCAAGGTCGAAAATTGGATAGAATCCGAAATGCGGGTAATTGCCCCTGCAGCTTATTCGGATCCGGCAGATGCCTGAGCGATGGTGCTTGCCACTGAACCACTCATGATTTTCAAAAAGATATCCGGCATGTCGATAAGGCAGTTTTTGCGCAAAAAATTTGTCGACCCCAACCAGCTCTCGCTGCTGGATACGTTTGCCGATGCCGGTTCGTCTGCAGCCCATCCATCTCCCCAAGCCTCGACCGTGCCCGAGACGCCGATACCAGCAAACCATCGCCGCATCTATCTCGACACCCACTATCTCGATTACCGTTTGCTGCGCTCCAAGCGACGCACTATCGGATTTCTGATCGATGATGACGGTCTGCGCGTGACTGCGCCAAGGTGGGTAACCGTGACAGAGATCGAGTCGGCAATCAAGGCAAAGCAGCCATGGATCTTCCGCAAGATCAACGAACAGCGCGAGCGCTCGGTGCGCCGACTGCAGCCACCGATGGAGTGGCGCGACGGCGCAAAGCTGCCCTATCTTGGCAGTGACATCACGCTTCGTATTGCCGACCGCGGCAGTCTGGGTGCACGTTTCGATGAAAGCACTGGCGAGCTACATATTCATCTGCCGTCCTCTTCAACGGAACAGCAGCTGAAAGACCGTGTGCAGGGCTGGCTACAAAGCGAGGCAAAGCGTCTTTTTGCCGAACGACTCGAGATCTACGCAGCGAAGCTCGGTGTCAGCTATCAGCGATTTTCGCTGTCTTCGGCTAGCACCCAATGGGGATCTTGCACTGCCGATGGCCGTATTCGTCTGAACTGGCGGCTGGTACATTTCGCACTACCAAATATTGATTATGTGGTCGCGCATGAGCTGTCGCATCTGCGCGAAATGAACCACGGCCCACAGTTCTGGGCGACCGTACAATCCGTTCTGCCCGAATTCGAATCGGCGCGCAAAGCGTTGCGCGAGCAAGAACGGGAAAATCTACCGAATTTCTGAATCCGAGGACCTTATGCGCATTCTTCACACCATGCTTCGCGTGGGAGACCTTCAGCGTTCAATCAATTTTTATACTCAGGTGATGGGCATGAGCCTGTTGCGCACCACAGATCGTCCTGACCAGAAATACTCGCTGGCATTTCTGGGCTATGCGAGCAATCCCGATCAGGCCGAGATCGAGCTGACCTACAACTACGGTGTCGATGAATATGAGATGGGTACCGCGTATGGCCATATCGCGATCGGCGTCGAAGACGCTGCCGCAACCTGCGCTGCAGTGAAGGCATCGGGAGGGAATGTGACCCGCGAAGCAGGTCCGGTGAAAGGTGGAACGACAGTGATTGCGTTCGTGCAGGATCCGGATGGGTACAAGATCGAGCTGATTCAGCGGGATGCTTGAGAAGGCTGCCATCTCCTGAATCATCATTCCGGCGAAAGCCAGAGTCCATGACTGACCTGGTAGTCAATCAGCGCCAAGGGCATGACAACGAAAGACACAGGATCCTGACTTTCGTCAGGATGACGGTTCAGAGGCCGGTTGTCCTGTCCATCGTCATCCCGGCACGGGCCGGGATCCATGCATGACCCGGCAGGGATGCGGTATCGCGCGAAAAACTACAACGCTCTAGCCAATCTCACATATTCCTCCAGCCCCACCGTCTCTGGTCGCGACTGAGGATCAATACCCGCCTCGACCAGCTGCGCCTCGGTAAACATCCCGGACAGACTATTGCGTATCACCTTGCGGCGCTGCGAAAATGCCTTGGTCACGACCTGCTCCAGCTTGAGCCGCTCACATGCCAGTGGTGCAGTGACCGGGATCATGCGGACGATCGCTGAATCCACCTTGGGCGCCGGATCAAACGCCTGTGGCGGCACGATGAATAATAATTCCATCTGGTAGCGCCACTGCAGCATCACGGATAAGCGACCATAGTCCTTGCTGCCAGGTTCTGCGACCATGCGCTCGACCACTTCTTTTTGCAGCATGAAGTGCTGATCCTCCACCTGACCAACGTATTCCGCGAGATGGAACAACAAAGGACTGGAAATGTTGTAAGGCAGGTTACCAACGATGCGCAGCTTGCGGCCAGGTGGCACCAGCGACGCAAAGTCGAACTGTAAGGCATCGCCAGAGTGGATGATCAACCGATCAGCGGCGAATTTTTTTTGCAGCCATGTGACCAGATCACGATCCAGCTCAACGGCATGCAGCCGATCCAGCGTCTGTAGCAGCAGCGCAGTCATTGCCCCCTGACCGGGGCCGATCTCGACCATCAGATCCTCCGCCGCTGGCGCAATGGCGTTGAGGATGTCATGTAGGACGTTCTGATCCGTCAGAAAATTTTGGCCAAATCGCTTGCGGGCGATATGCTTCATGCGCTGACGCGGCCCGAACTGTAGATCATCTCGGCAGCCATACGTATTGCTACCTGCATACTGGCGTGGTCGGCATGCCCACTGCCTCGTGCTGCGATATCCAATGCGGTGCCATGATCGACCGATGTACGAATAATGGGCAAACCAAGCGTGATATTCACGCCCTGACCAAAGGTTGCAAACTTCAACACCGGCAAACCCTGATCGTGATACATCGCAAGGATGCAATCAGCCTCCTTCAGGTATTTGGGTTGGAACAGCGTATCTGCCGGATACGGGCCAGACACTTGCCAGCCACGCGCAAGCGCGGCATCGATCACAGGTTTGATCACCTCGATCTCCTCGCGCCCGAGATAACCGTCTTCGCCCGCATGCGGGTTCAGACCAGCCACCTTGATACGAGGATCGGCAATACCGAACTGCTGCTTCAGATCCGCATGGATGATGGACAGTGTACGCGAGAGACTCTCGCGCGTGATGGCCGCACTCACGTCCTTAAGCGGCAAATGCGTGGTCGCCAGGGCGACCCTCAGCATCGTGCCATGCGTCGGACCAGCCAGCATCATCACGACCTGCTGCACACCGGTTTTTTCGGCCAAGTACTCGGTATGTCCGGTGAAAGCGATGCCAGCATCATTGATCGTGCTCTTCTGTACGGGCGCAGTGACGATCGCATCCACCCACTGATTCATCGCCGCGTCAACAGCGATATCCAGCGTCTCCAGTACGGCCGGACCGTTGCGGGCATCCAGCTCACCAGACACTGGGCGCGCGACCAACGGACAATCGATCAGACTGAGTCTGCCTGGTTTGCGAGGAAGGGTCTGTAGTTCGGCAGGTGACCCCAGCGATGAGATGCGATGCTCCGAGGAGAACGCCAAGACCAGCGCTTGCAGCTGCTGGGCATCACCGATCAGCACGACGTCGAGGGTGCCGGCCTCCAGCGCGGCGCGCACGGAGATCTCAGGACCTATCCCTGCCGGCTCGCCGCAGGTGATGGCTATGCGCGGACAGGACATGGCAAAGAGGTCAAATAGGGTTATTGCGTGCGGGGACTGAATTCATCTAGTCGATATTCGACGTAGGCACGGTCGCGCAACTGGCGCAGCCAGTCTTCGTAAGCTTCTTCGAGCTTCTGGTCGCGCAAGGCTTGCCGCGCCATCAATCGCTGTCGCTCGCGCGAGACTTCTTCGGTCTTGCGCTCCAGGACTTCAATCAGGTGATAGCCGAAGGGGGACTCGACAGGATCACTGACCTGACCGGGCCGCAGGGAATTCATCGCGCGCTCGAATTCGGGCACGGTATCACCCGGATAGATCCAGCCGAGATCACCACCCTTGCTCGCTGAACCATCATTCGAATACAGTCGCGCGAGGTCTTCGAATTTTGCAGCCTTGTTATCAAGCCGCTCTCTCAGCTCGGCAAGCTTGCGCTTAGCCTCGGACGAGGACACGATCTGGTTCACCTTGATCAGAATGTGGCGGGCACGCGTCTGCTGCACCATCGTGCCCACGCCAGACTTGGTGGCGCCGACGGCGCGACGTCCGTTCAGCTTAAGTACGTGAAAGCCGTTCGCGCTGCGTACCAGTGGCGCGATCTCGCCATCGGCAATTTTTTCTACAGCATCAACGAACAGTTGCGGCAAACGTGACACGCTACGCCAGCCCAAATCTCCCCCGGATAGAGCATCACCTGCATCGGAAAAACTCGCCGCAACTTTTGCAAAATCCGCACCTGATTTCAGCTGTGCCACCGCCGTCTCCGCACGCTTGCGACGTTCGGCGATTTGCTGGGGAGAGGCATTCTCGGGCACACGCACCAAGATCTGGGCGATGCTCAGTTCCTGTTGGCTGGCTTCGGGCTTGCCGCCGGCGGCAGCGAGATAGTTATCCACCTCGGAATCGGCAATCTGCAATTTGTTATCGACTTCGCGCTCACGCAAGCGCTGCAGGGTGATTTCTTCGCGAATCTCTTCACGGAAGCGCGCGAAAGACAATCCGTCACGCTCAAGCTGATCGCGGAAACTCTGTACCGACAGCTGATTCTGCTCGGCGATACGAGCGACTGCACGATCCAGCATGATGTCGTCGATACGAATGCCACTCTCACGCGCCAATTGCATTTGGGCGCGCGTGATGATCATGCGCTCCAACAGTTGTTTCTGTAGCACGTTACGCGGCGGCATCTGCATATTCTGGCGCTTCATGCGCTGCTCAATCAGCGCCATCCGATCATTGAGCTCCTTGAGAGTAACGACTTCCGTGTTCACCACGGCGACGATCGCATCAATCAATACTGGCTGCCTGGCAGAGGCTTTGTCTTGCGCCCACACTGGAGCAGAACTCACTGTCGCGGCAACGGTGAGCATCGCAGCCATCGACAGGCTGTAGGACATCGCACGCGGAATGAAGCGGTTCACGGCAATCATCATGGCATTCTCAATCAGTAGGTTTCGTACGGATAATCGGTGGAGCCCAGCGGCTGGTAACCTGGCACGTTCGCGCGCAGCGCGCGCATCGGATTCGCGCCCAACATGGACAAGCCATTGAATTCCAGCTGCAGGAAGACCGTGGTGTTGGCTACGCTCTGGGCGGTCGGGACACGCTGGCCGACAATCCGGAAGATCCAGCAATCCGCCTTGTACTCAACACCGGCCAGCGACTGACCGAGCTGCCCTTCTTTCAGCAAATAGCTGATTCTGCCCACACCATACCAGCGGTCGCCGAGCGGCCACTGAGAGGAGATGTCGATCAGCTCGAAGTTGGAGTTCGGATCGTTCGGCAGATTGCGGACGTCACGTCGATACTGCACATTCAGCACTTTCATTGGTGCCGGCTGCCAGAAGGCACCAATATTCATGCGGTTCAGTTCATTGCGGCTCTGACTGAACTGAAAGTTGGAATCGACGCGGAGTTGATCGGTCACCCGGCCTGAGCCGAGGAACAGCATGTCGGACCGTGTTTCGGTGGGCAGCCGCCTGGATTCATTGAGCGTCACGCGCTGATCAGAAAAGGAAAAACGCTGCGCAATCGCCAGTCGTACCCGTTCCATGCCATTTTGCTGCAGGTAGCGTGTCGTCAGAGCTGTCGTCACCTGATTGGCATCGCTGATACGGTCGTTACCTACAAAACGGTTCTCACGGAACACCGTCGCGAAATTGAAGTCGGCCTCGGTAGAATCGAAATTCGGGTAGAGGGTGGAATCCTGTCGCTTATACGGAGTGTGCGTATAAAACACGCGCGGCTCGAAGGTTTGTATCGCGGCATTGCCGAACAAGCTGGCATCGCGCTCATAGATCAGGCCTGAATCCAGCGAAAAAGTGGGCAGCGTTCGGTTGGGCGCGGTCATGCTTGGCGCCGCAGTCTGATCCAGACTGTACACCGTGCTATGGAGTGAAGCACTCGGGCGCAGAAAAAAGCCCGGCGTCTGATAGTTGTAAGTCAGGCGTGGATTGACCACCATCCGGTCACCTTGGCGCGGCATGCCATCCGTCGGGATGAACGGCTGGTGAAAACGCGTGAACTCGGAACCCAGCGACCAGTTCAGCCCGGTGTTATTCTCGCCGTAATAGTTGTAGTTCAGTTGAGGCAGCCGGCTGTAGGGGCGCTGAATGAGCGCGCTGCCACTGCGATCCTGGAGCACCTGGTACTCGGTCAGCCTGCCACTGGCGGTCCAGTCCTGGCTGCCGTATTCCAGCCGCACATCGCGCACCAGCAAACGGCGAGGAATACCGGGCTGGTAGGCCCAGACCCGGCTGAATGGAAAATCGCGTGCGTAATCATCATCGGACGCAGCATTCAGATTGGTGTTCAGTGTCAGGCCCTGCCCAAGCGTGTGCTTGTGGCGCGAGGACGCAGCCCAGCGGCTGCTGCCGGTCTGGTTGTCTCGGTCGATCACCTCGAAGTTGGCCTGACCGCCGTATTCTTCACCCAGATAACGCGCGCTGCCGCCCAACATCAAACCGCGACGTGTGATGTAGTGCGGCGCGAGTATCAGATCGCGATTGGGTGCGATGTTCCAGTAATACGGCGTGACCACTTCCAATCCGCCAGAGGTTGATGTCGCAATGGTTGGCGCGAGAAAGCCGGAGACGCGCTCATCGCTGAGCGGGAAAGACAACTTGGGCGCGCCCACCAGCGGCACGCCTTTGAACACGACCACCGCATTTTCTGCAACACCAATCTCGCGGCCATTGTCCAGCGCTAGCGATCCGGAACGAAGATACCAGTCTGGATCAGGGCCTTCGCAGGTGGTATAGAAGCCACCAATGACAGTGGCTTTGTCCTGCGACTCAAATTCGATGCGGTCGGCCTTGCCGTGCGCATTCATGCGCATGAGCTTGTAGACAGGACTTTGCAGGACGCCCTCGCCGGTATCTAGCTTCAGGCGCAACTCGCTGCCGGAGAACTGGTTACCTTCGCGCTGAAGCCGCACATTGCCGATCGCATTCACTCGGTCTTCAACGATGTCGTATGTCATGCGATCGGCTTCGATCTGCGTCTTGCCACGCCTGATGCCGACCTGGCGTTCCATGCTGACCTCGTGATCGGGACGGCCGGTGATCTGCTCCGCTTCGAACGAAGTGGGCCCATTGTCATCGGCGGCACCCTCTATCCATGGGCGAGTTTGCGCTACTGACAGCGCAGGCAAAAAGGCCAGCGTGAGCGCCATGGCATTCAGGCGCAGTTCGGCAACGGGTTGTAGAAGAGGCAATCGCCGGATCATGAGCGGGTAAGAGGCTGTGTCAGCGCCGCGAATTTGAGGTTAATCCCTTATTATATGGGAACTCACTGCGCGCGCCGGCTCATGGCGGTGCTTTCAACTTGTCAATCTGCATCCCTTTTGATTTCCGATGTCCGAATCTCCCAAGACCGACCGACGCCTTGACGATATTTCTGCTTGGCTGACGCAGCTCGATTCTCCAAAAACTTTGCCTGGCACCTTGAGGGCTGCGTCTGCTGACGCAAGCTTCAGGCGCTACTTCCGAGTCGACACTGCCGATGGCGGTTCGCTGATCGTGATGGACGCGCCACCGCCGCAAGAAGATGTGAGGCCATTCCTGCAAGTGGCCGACTTGTTCGGCAAAACAGGCGTGACCGTCCCACAAGTGCTAGCCAAAGATATCGCGCGCGGATTTTTGCTGCTATCTGATCTTGGGTCGACAACTTATCTGAAGCAGCTAAGTGCCGACACTGCGCACAAGCTGTATCTCGATGCCATCGATGCACTGATTTTATTGCAGGTGCAAAGCCGTCCCGGCCAGTTGCCAGAATATGATCGGGCCGCGTTGCACCGCGAACTGATGCTGTTCCCAGATTGGTATGTCAGCAAACACCTGGGCGCTCGTCTGAACGACGCGCAGACTACGTCGCTGAATCAGGTATTCGACGCGCTGCTGGCGAACAATCTCGCGCAGCCACAGGTGTATGTACATCGTGACTATCACTCGCGCAATCTGATGGTTCTGGAACAGGGCAATCCAGGCATTCTGGATTTTCAGGATGCGCTGTATGGACCGATCACGTATGACTTGGTATCGCTGCTGCGGGATGCTTATATTCAGTGGGATGAAGAGATGGTCCTTGACTGGGTGATACGTTACTGGGAACGTGCGCGTCGAGCAGGCCTGCCCGTCAATCATGATGTCGATGCGTTCTACAAGGATGTCGAATTCATGGGATTGCAGCGCCATCTGAAGGTACTAGGTATTTTCGCGCGACTGTATCACCGCGATGGCAAAGATGGCTACCTGAATGATATTCCTCTGGTGATGGACTATACCCGCAAGACAGCTTATCGCTACAAGGAATTCGCACCGCTGATCAAGCTGCTCGACACGCTGGACGAGAATACAACCAAGATCGGCTACACCTTCTGAACGCACAATCATGAAAGCCATGATTTTTGCTGCCGGACGCGGCGAGCGCATGCGACCCCTGACCGACACCTGCCCCAAGCCCTTGTTGCAGGTGCGCGGCCGGCCACTGATTGTCTGGCATATTCTGAATCTGGTGCGCGCGGGCATCAAAGAGATCGTGATCAACCATGCCCATTTAGGTCAGATGATCGAAGATGCGCTGGGCGATGGCAGCCAGTTTGGTGCACGCATTACTTACTCGCCCGAGGGTACCGCGCTAGAGACGGCGGGTGGCATCGCACAAGCCCGCCATTTGCTTGGCGATCAGCCCTTCCTTGCCATCGCCGGCGATGTCTACTGCCCTCACTTCGATTTTTCAGCGGCGAAGGAGGTCCTGGAAGAAAACGATGTCTGGGGCCAGCCGCATGGCAAGGAGACGCGCGACCTTGGCTGGCTGTATTTGGTGAAGAACCCTGCGCATCACCCGGAAGGTGATTTTGCCCTGGAGAGCTACGCGATATCTAATGAAGGCCTGCCGCGCTACACGTTTTCAGGCATCGGTGTCTACCGCCCGGAGATGTTCGATACCGTAACGCGAGGCAGCAGCGCCAAGCTCGCACCCATTCTGCGCGAGTTTGCGAATCAGCGCAGAATAGGCGGCGAAGTCTACCGGGGCGACTGGACCGATGTCGGTACAGTCGAACGGCTAGAGCAACTCAACGCACCTCTCAATTACAAGAATTGATCATGAATCCCTACGCAAATCGTCGCGCCCGTGTGCTCGCGCAAATGCATGCGCAAGGCGGCGGCGTGGCCATCATTCCCACGGCCCCGGAAGTAATGCGCAATGCCGATGCCGATTATCCGTACCGGCATGACAGCTATTTTTATTACCTCACAGGCTTCACCGAGCCCGAGGCAACGCTGGTCCTGGTCGCTGGCGAAAAAGATCAAACTATCCTGTTCTGTCGCGAAAAAAACGAAGAGCGCGAAATCTGGGATGGCTATCGCTACGGACCCGAGGCGGCACGTGAGGCGTTTGGTCTCGATGCTGCCCACTCAATCGCCAGCATCGACACCGAGCTACCAAAACTGATGGCGAATGCACCCGCATTGTTTTATGCGCTGGGCAGCAGCAGTCGGCTCGATGACCAGATCAAGGGCTGGCTGAATGCCGTGCGCGCCCAGGTGCGTGCTGGGGTGACCGCTCCCAGTACGGCGTTCGATATTCGCGTGATCTTGAATGAAATGCGGCTCGTCAAAGATGCGTATGAGATTGGCATCATGCAGCGCGCCGCCGACATCACCGCCGAGGCGCATGCGCGCGCGATGCGCTGCTCGCGCGCTGGCCTGCGCGAATATCATCTCGAGGCTGAACTACTGCACGAGTTCCGGCGCAATGGCTCGCAATTTCCAGCCTACGGATCGATCGTTGCCGCCGGACCGAATGCCTGCGTGCTGCATTACCGGGCAGGCGATGCCGAACTGCGCGATGGCGAACTGGTGCTGATCGATGCCGGCTGCGAACTGGACAGCTATGCGTCCGACATTACTCGCACCTTCCCGGTGAGTGGCAAGTTCAGTGGCCCGCAAAAGGCGCTGTACGAGATCGTGCTGGACGCGCAGTACGCCGCGATTGCCGCCACCCGCCCCGGCGCGCGCTTTACTGACGGACATGATGCCGCGCTGAGGGTACTCGCGCAGGGTATGCTCGACACCGGTCTCCTTGACAAGAACAAAGTCGGCTCGCTGGATGACGTAATTGCAAACGGCAACTATCGTCAGTTCTACATGCACCGCACCGGTCACTGGCTGGGCATGGATGTGCACGATGTCGGGGACTATCGAGACCCGGCGCCTGCCGGCGCTGAAAAACCCTGGCGCACGCTGGCGCCGGGAATGGTGCTCACCATCGAACCCGGCATCTACGTGCGTCCTGCCGAAGGTGTACCCGACGCTTTCTGGCACATCGGCATACGCATCGAGGATGATGCACTAGTAACCACAGACGGCTGCGAGATACTGACGCGCAAGGCGCCGAAGACGGTGGCAGAGATTGAAGCAGTAATGAAAGGCTGATGGCTACGCCATGACTGCTCAGGTCGATATCGCCATTGCAGGCGCTGGTCCGGTTGGCATGGCAACCGCGGCGATGCTGATCAAGCGCGGCGTGGCCGCCGAGCGTATCGCACTGATCGATGGCAAGTCCACACAAGCCGCACAGCAAGATCCACGGTCAATCGCGCTCTCGGAGGGTAGCCGGCAGCTACTTGAACAGATTGGTGCCTGGAAGGCCTTCGGCACACCAATCACAGAAATTCATGTGTCGCGTCGAGGCAGTTTTGGCAGAACATTGATCGATGCCTCGGATTACGGACTGCCTGCGCTAGGGTATGTGTGCCGTTACGGGGCGGTTGTGGAAGCGCTGGATTTGGTTTTGCTTCACTCAGGCATCCATAGGCTGCGGCCGGCAACTGTCATCGGATTCGACGAAACCCAAGCCGAGACCCGGCTGCACCTTGACGATGGTGACACGCTGCATGCACAACTGCTGATACAGGCCGAAGGTGGCATCTACGGTCAACAGCAGCCGCGCGAACGTCAGCATGATTATCAGCAGACCGCCATCATCGCGCAGGTACAGACTGACGCTGCACCCCCGGGACGTGCGTTTGAGCGGTTCACGGCAGAGGGGCCGCTGGCACTGCTGCCGCAAGGCGGTGCGTACTCGATGGTCTGGTGTATGCGCCCGAATACCGCAGAGCATTTGCAACAGCTGGACGATGAGCAATTCATGCAGTCCTTACAGGAAGTTTTCGGCCAGCGTGCGGGCCGATTTACACAAATCGGCGCTCGTCACGCCTATCGCCTAGGGCTCAATGCAGAACCCCGGTCGACACTGCGAACCCTTGCTATTGGCAACGCGGCGCAAACGCTGCACCCGGTTGCAGGTCAGGGCTTGAATCTTGGCCTGCGCGATGCCTCCGTGCTGGCGAGCCTGCTCGCCAAAGAGATCACGCCAGAATCACTATCGACGTTCTCGACCGCGCAACGCAATGACCGACGAATGACGACAAGCCTCACGGATCTGATGGCACGGGTGTTCGCCAGCTCGCCGGATCAATCAATCGTTCAAGGCCTATTGGGGTTGTCACTGGGGTTGATCGATATTGTGCCAGCCGCCAAGCGTCTGCTGGCTGAACAAATGATGTACGGCGTGCGCTAAGGTCGAGCCAAGGGCAAATCACGTGCAATAAAAAAGCGGACCGCGGTCCGCTTTTTTATTTGTGGGAGCAGCGAATCAATCGACTGCCTTGACCATGTCTTCAATGACTTTTTTCGCATCGCCGAAGACCATCATGGTCTTGTCCATGTAGAAGAGTTCATTGTCCAAACCTGCATAACCGGCCGCCATGGAGCGCTTGTTGACAATGATCGTCTTGGCTTTGTAGGCCTCAAGAATCGGCATACCGGCGATCGACGACTTCGGATCTTTCGCGGCCGGGTTCACGACATCATTTGCACCCAGCACCAAGACCACATCAGCCTGACCGAATTCGCTGTTGATATCTTCCATCTCGAAAACCTGATCGTAGGGGACCTCGGCTTCGGCGAGCAGAACGTTCATATGACCGGGCATACGGCCGGCAACCGGATGGATCGCATATTTGACCGTCACGCCTTTGTGCGCTAGTTTTTCGGAGAGCTCCATCAGCGCATGCTGCGCACGCGCGACCGCGAGTCCGTAGCCGGGAACGATGATCACAGTCTCTGCGTTACCCATCAGGAAGGCAGCATCATCGGCAGAGCCCGACTTGACATTACGCTGCTGCTGAGAGCCGGCATCGGCCGCGCTCGCGTCGCCACCAAAACCACCGAGGATCACGCTGAAGAAAGAGCGATTCATCGCCTTGCACATGATGTAAGACAGGATTGCGCCAGACGATCCCACCAGTGAACCAGCGATGATCAACATCGAGTTATTGAGCGAGAAGCCGATACCTGCCGCCGCCCAGCCGGAATAGCTGTTCAGCATCGATACCACCACTGGCATATCAGCGCCACCAATGGGAATGATGATCATGACACCCAGCACGAAAGCAATCGCGGTCATCACAATGAACGGTGTCCATGCCGCCTCGACGCCAGGTGCCACCACGAATACCAGTCCAGCACCGATCATCACGACCGCCAGTGCCAGATTCAGCAGATGCTGACCGGGGAAGACGACCGGCGCGCCCTGGAACAGGCGGAACTTGTATGTGCCAGCGAGCTTGCCAAACGCAATGACCGAGCCCGAGAACGTGATCGCACCGACGAAGGTACCGATGAAGAGTTCAAGGCGGTTACCCAATGGGATGGGCTCATCACGCGAAGAGATGCCAAACGCCCAAGGCTCGGACACTGCGGCCACGGCGATGCAGACCGCCGCCAGACCAATCAGTGAGTGCATCGCAGCGACTAGCTCGGGCATCTTGGTCATCTCGACGCGCTTGGCCAGTACCGCACCGATGCTGCCACCGACGATGACGCCAAGCGCCAGCAAGCCATAGCCCATGCCTTGTGGCGCTTCTGCCTTGAGCTTCACGATCAGCGCAATGGTGGTGAACGCGGCAATCGCCATCCCGGTCATACCGAAAGCGTTGCCTTGGCGCGCAGTCGAGGGATGCGACAGACCCTTGAGCGCCTGAATGAAACAGATGGACGCCAGGAGGTACAGCAGAGTAACTAGATTCAAGCTCATCATTAAGCCTCTTCTTTTTTGGCCTGAGCCTTGGGCTCTTTTTTCTTGAACATTTCCAACATGCGCTGGGTAACGAGGAAGCCGCCGAACACATTGACGGCGGCCAGTGCAACCGCTAGCGTACCCATGACCTGGCCGACCGGACCCTCGGTCAACGCCGCTGCCAGCATCGCGCCGACAATGATGATGGCCGACACGGCATTGGTGACGGCCATCAGCGGCGTATGCAGTGCAGGTGTCACGGTCCAGACCACGTGGTAACCGACGTAGATCGCCAGCACGAAAATGATCAGGTTAATGATGGTATGACTGACTTCCATGGTGTCCTCTTGGCGACGGTTGAGGCTGCTTACGCAATCCTTGGTGATACTTATTTCTTCAGGCCGGTGATCCGGTTCTTTTCATCGACAAAGACGACTTTCGGTTTGTACGATGAGACTTCTTCTTCGTTCATTGGCGAATAGGTGCAGATGATCAGCAAATCGCCCAATTGCGCCAAACGGGCTGCCGCACCATTAAGCGATATCTCGCCCGAGCCACGCTTTCCCCGTATCGCGTAGGTGGAGAAGCGCTCGCCATTGTTGATGTTGTACAGCTCGATTTTTTCAAATTCGCGGATATCCGCCGCTTCCAGCAAATCTTCGTCAATGCCGCACGAGCCTTCGTAGTTCAGGTCACACTGCGTGACTGACGCACGATGAATCTTCGCGCGCAGCATGATACGTTGCATGAAGACTCCTACTTGCGCAGTACTTCGCCACCGCTGCACATCATTGTGGCAGCAACGATTTCGTCGCTGCGATCGATGTGCAGCGCGCCTTCCTGGTCGATGATTAGCTTCAAGAAGTCCAGCACATTACGCGCATACAGTGCCGATGCATCAGCAGCAACCAGCGCAGGGATGTTGGGCTCACCAATGATCGTCACGCCATGTTTGATAACCGTCTTGCCCAGTTCGGAGAGCGGGCAATTGCCGCCCTGTTCGACGGCCATGTCGACGATCACCGAGCCAGGCTTCATCGCTTTGACCGTCTCTTCACTGATCAGCACTGGTGCCTTGCGGCCCGGGATCAGTGCCGTGGTGATGATGATGTCAGCCTGTTTGGCGCGCTCATGCACAAGTGCCGCCTGGCGTTTCATCCATGCTTCGGGCATCGGGCGTGCATAACCACCAACGCCCTGCGCGATTTCGCGCTCTTCATCAGTTTCGTAGGGCACATCGATGAATTTCGCGCCCAACGATTCAACTTGTTCTTTGACGGGTGGACGAACGTCAGAGGCTTCGATCACTGCGCCCATGCGCTTGGCGGTCGCAATCGCCTGCAGACCCGCCACACCCACGCCCATGATCAGTACGCGTGCCGCTTTGACCGTACCGGCTGCGGTCATCAGCATAGGCATGAAGCGTGGATACGCATTGGCCGCCAGGAGCACCGCTTTATACCCAGCGATATTCGCTTGAGAGGAAAGCACGTCCAAGGATTGCGCGCGGGTGATACGTGGCGCTGCCTCCAATGCGAAAGCAGACAGGCCAGCCGCAGCCATCGCCTGATTGTTGTCGGCGTCAAATGGATTAAGCATGCCAATCAGCACGCCGCCGGATTTCATGGCGGCACGCTCGTCTGCCGACGGTGCTCTCACTTTGAGAACCATCTCCGCGCTGAATGCCTCGGCGGCAGAAACGATTTGAGCGCCGGCCGCGGAAAACGCCTCATCGGTAATGCTGGCGGCTACACCCGCACCTGACTGGACGACCACCTGATGCTTGGCGGCGACAAGTTTTTTCACTGTCTCAGGTGTCGCGGCGACCCGCGTTTCACCCTGCCGCGTCTCGGCTGGAATGCCGATTTTCATGGGGGTTCTCCAAAAAAAATGAAGGACGAATCTTACACGCAAATCAAAAAACAGAACAACCGTTCTTTTTCTGCGGCGTCGGTGCCTCGTCCATGCTGGGCATAATACGATTTTGTTGCTGAATTTATTGCTGACGTCTAGGAAAGCTTGTCCATTTGAAACCATTTGAATTCGTTAACGAAGGGATGAATTCTGCCTCTCAATGCAGGCGTTGGGGGAAGGTCATGCTTGATACGCCCCAAGCATGATGCACTCGGTGACACGACGGAGACGATGTGCGTGCAGGTAAAATACTGCGTCTTTTAAGGAAACCATGTCTACCCTCTGGAAACCCTCGGTCACTGTTGCGGCCATTATCGAACGCGAAGGCCGGTTTCTTCTGGTGGAAGAGGAAACCAGCGACGGTATACGCTTCAATCAACCTGCCGGGCATCTTGATCCCGGCGAGTCGCTGATCGACGCAGTTGCACGGGAGGCTCTGGAAGAAACAGCGTTCGATTTCACGCCTGAATCGCTCGTGGGCATCTACATGTCTCGTTACGTGTCCAGCCGCACCAGCGAGGAAGTGACTTATCTGCGGTTTGCCTTCGCCGGCACATTGGGCGGCCGGCATGATCGCCCCCTGGACGAGGGCATAATCCGAGTCATCTGGATGACCCGCGAGGAGTTACTCGCCTGCCAGGATAAACACCGCAGTCCATTGGTGATTCAATGCGTGGATGACTATCTGCTGGGCCAGCGTAGTCCCTTGTCGCTGCTGTACACTCATCCAAGCGTGACCGGCCACAGCTATGCGTAAGAGGGTCGTGCTGGGCATGTCGGGCGGCGTGGATTCTTCCGTCGCCGCCTGGCTGCTCAAACAGCAGGGGTATGAAGTCATCGGCCTATTCATGAAGAACTGGGAAGATGATGATGATGACGAATACTGCTCGACTCGGCAGGACTGGATCGATGCCGTTAGCGTGGCTGATGTGGTGGGCGTCGATATCGAAGCCGTCAATTTTGCATCGGAGTACAAGGATCGTGTATTCGCCGAATTCCTGCGCGAATACGAGTCAGGCAGAACGCCCAATCCCGATGTACTGTGCAACGCCGAAATAAAATTCAAGGCCTTTCTCGATCACGCGATGAGCCTTGGCGCTGACCTGATCGCAACCGGGCACTACGCTCGTGTGCGCGAGGTCGATGGTCAGTTCGAACTCCTCAAGGCGATCGATGCAAGCAAAGACCAGAGTTATTTTTTGCACCGGCTGAATCAAGCGCAGCTATCCCGTACGCTGTTTCCTCTCGGGGATCTGCACAAGACCGAGATTCGCAAGATTGCAGACAAGCTCGAGCTGCCCAATGCACATAAAAAAGATTCGACAGGCATTTGCTTCATTGGCGAGCGCCCCTTCCGCGAATTCCTGAACCGCTACCTGTCGTTCCGGCCCGGGCCGATGATGACCCCCGAGGGACAAATCGTCGGCGAGCATGTCGGCTTGTCTTTCTACACCCTCGGTCAGCGAAAAGGCATCGGTCTGGGCGGCATGAAAAAATCCGCCAGCACTGATGGCTACCACAACGCCTGGTACGTGGCGCGCAAGGATGTGGCCAACAATATCCTTTATGTGGTGCAAGGACACGATCATCCATGGCTGCTGTCGCACTCGCTCGAGGCTGATCAGGTGAGTTGGGTCGCAGGCCACACTCCCCCCGAGGGACCTGTGTCCGCCAAGACGCGTTACCGACAGTCGGATACGCGCTGCTTTCACTATCCCTTGCCCGATGGCCAGTTCAGCCTGAGTTTTCATGATGCTCAGTGGGCGGTCACTCCGGGGCAAAGCGCCGTCTTGTATGACGGAGACGTTTGTCTTGGGGGAGGGGTCATTGCCGCCAGTGGAGCGTTACTTGCCTGAACAGGCCCCACAAAATGCCCGTGAATAGCTTGGCGCCGCGCTGACGCCCCCGACTCTGTGACAGCCCATTCCGGGCGAATCAAACGAAACCCCAAGAATCACTTGCCAAGCGGACGGGAATCGCCAATAATCTAAACAAGAATTGTTCGCATTTACAAAAAGGCAGCAATTCCACGCCAGCCCCCAACACCCTCGGATCGGTCCCAGCCATGATCGTTTGCATCTGTCACAACGTGTCGGACAAAGCCATACGGCAAGCGATTGCCTCGGGCGCGGGATCGCTGCATGAAGTCCGTAGCCAACTGAGTCTTGGCAGCTGCTGCGGGAAATGCTTGCCCTGCGCGCGGACGATCGTTCGTGAGTCTCTTGAAGACACCTCTCGCAGGATCACCGAAGTTCGCCGCGAACCCGTTATCGCCTGAGCCTCCTCTGCGCCGCCGCGTTCTCGCGGCGGAATCGTTTTGAGCTGCCGCACCATCGCAGCCTTCTTCGCACCTTGTTAATCCCGCTGAATCATTCCCACTTTGCGAATGATTCGCAATCATTTCTTTTGGAAGTGGTGCTCAAACAAAGCTAGTAGCGCTTAACGCCGGCGGAATGTCACCCAACGCTTGATTTTGCTGAGCCTCGAGCACCAGCGCTTCGCTGGCTCGCCACAAAAAGGGGATTCAAGCAGCACCTAGCTGATTCGTCGCTCATATACATTTATTCGAATGGCGCGGTAAGATTCGGTCTGGGCTGGACAATCCTGATTCACGACATTCGACAGAACGAGGTATTCATGAAGGGCGACCCGAACATCATCAAGCTGCTCAATGATCAGCTGACCAATGAACTGACTGCAATCAATCAGTACTTCCTGCATGCGCGGATGTACAAGCACTGGGGCCTGGAAAAACTGGGCAAGAAAGAATACGAAGAATCTATCGGCGAGATGAAGCATGCCGATGTCCTTATCGATCGTATCCTGATGCTGGAAGGACTTCCTAACCTTCAGGCGCTGCATAAGTTGATGATCGGTGAGAATACGCCAGAGATGCTCGACTGCGATCTGCAACTCGAAAAGATCTCACAGCAGACGCTGAAGGACGGCGTGGCGGCTTGCGAGGCCGCGCGCGACTATGTGTCGCGAGAGATCTTCCAGAAAATCCTTGATGACACTGAAGAGCATATCGACTGGATCGAGACCCAGAAGGATCTGATCGAGAAGATCGGACTGCAAAATTACTTGCAATCCCAGATGAATGACGATTGAACACCACTACCGTTCCAGACCAAAGCGCCGCCGCCCGCTCAGCAGATCCTGACTCGGGCAGCGGTGATCACGGAAATTTTCTGCAGAAGACGCAGATGAGTTCCCGAGATCAGACAGTCGGGAATGTGTCGCGGAATGATTGGCGGTCCGAGAGTTTCTCGAAAAGATGGGCAAGATTTGGATGATCGCCACGCCAGTCCATCTCCGGAAAACGGAATGAGATCCACCCTAGCGCGCATCCGACAGCGATATCGGCCAGCGAGATATGCGTGCCGACGCAGAACGCAGCCTCACCCAGACCGAACGCCATGGCCTTGATGCCAGCGCGTACTTTGCCATGCTGACGCTCGACCCAGTCGTTGCTGCGCTTTTCTTCAGGCCGCAGCAGGGTTTCAAGGCGAATAAGGATCCCGGCATCCAGCACTCCGTCAGCCAGCGCCTCCCAACACTTGACACTGGCACGCTCACGGCCGGAGCCAGGGATCAATTTGCCTACGGGAGACATCGTGTCCAGATACTCCACAATCACGCGCGAATCGAACATCGCGCCACCGTCCTCCATGATCAGACAAGGCACCTTGCCCAAAGGATTGGCCTCGGTGATTGTCGAATCAGGCGACCACACATCCTCGAGCACGAACTCATACTCCAGTTTTTTCTCAGCCATGACAATTCGGACTTTGCGCACGTAGGGGCTAGCGAGAGATCCAAGTAGTTTCATAGTGATTCGACAATGATTCGAAGGACGCGGATTATAGCACTGGCAAATAACAGTGCATCTCTCCACTTGATGCATCGGCGGGGTACCGGTTTAACGGATGGTAAAATCAGACAGTTACCGATCAGTTGACCGCAGCACGCCTGCTCGTTTGCCATGCCGCTCCCCCCCCTTTCCACCCTTTCTGCACTCTCACCCCTCGACGGCCGCTATGCCGCCAAGACGGACACACTGCGCCCGATACTTTCCGAATCGGGATTCATGCACCACCGCGTGAAAGTAGAGATCGCTTGGCTGATCGCCTTGTCGGAAGCGGGTTTTGCCGAACTGAAGCCTTTCTCGCCTGCTGCACGTGCGATTCTGGACAAACTGGCAAACGATTTCAGCGAGGCTGATGCAGAACGCATCAAGGCTATTGAGGCGGTCACGAATCACGATGTGAAAGCTGTCGAGTACTGGATAAAGGAAAAAGTTCAACATCTGCCTGAGTTGCTGGCAGCCTCTGAGTTCATCCATTTTGCTTGCACGTCTGAAGATATCAATAACACCTCGCACGGGATGATGCTCAAGGCGGCACGTGATACGGTGCTGCTGCCGGCCATAGACAAGGTGATTGCCCGACTGGTCGAGATCGCCCATGCCAACGCCGGCGTGCCGATGATGTCGCGTACCCACGGCCAACCCGCAAGCCCGACGACGCTGGGCAAAGAAATGGCGAATGTCGTCGCGCGACTAAGACGTGCACGACAGCGTATCGCTGATGTAGAAATACTAGGAAAGATGAATGGTGCAGTAGGCAATTACAACGCACACCTTTCCGCTTACCCTGAGTTCGACTGGCCATCCTTTTCGCGCACGGTGGTTGAAGAGTGTCTGGGGCTGACATTCAACCCCTACACCATACAGATCGAGCCTCACGACTATATTGCCGAGCTGTTCGATGCAGTCGCGCGTGCAAACACCATTCTGCTTGATCTGAATCGCGACATCTGGGGCTATATCTCGCTGGGCTTTTTCAAGCAAAAAACCAAAGCAGGCGAGATTGGGTCTTCGACCATGCCGCACAAAGTCAATCCGATTGACTTTGAAAATTCCGAAGGTAACCTGGGTATGGCAAATGCTGTGCTCAAGCATATGGCTGAAAAACTTCCGGTTTCTCGCTGGCAGCGTGATCTGACTGACTCCACCGTGCTGCGCAACATCGGCGTTGGTTTCGGCTACACGCTACTGGCCTATGACAGCTGCCTGCGTGGGCTCAACAAGCTGGAAGTGAATCACGCCCGCATGGCCGACGATCTCGACAACAACTGGGAAGTGCTGGCCGAGCCAGTTCAAACTGTAATGCGGCGGTATGGCATAGATAACCCGTATGAACAACTCAAGGAACTCACGCGAGGCAAGGGGATTTCTCGTGACGCTCTTCGCGAATTCATCAACGGGCTAGCCATCCCGCAGGAAGCCAAGGATCACTTGCTGGCGATGACGCCGGCTTCTTATCTGGGGTTGGCGGAAAATCTGGCCAAGGATATCTGAGTCTGGATTGGGCGCGATCAGTGCGAATCTGATGCGAACACTCCATCCAGCGAGCTTGCCGTCAAAACGGCATCAGTCCAACCATCGAGTTTGCTCTCGTCTGCTTGCGAGAGATGATCATGAACCCAATCCGGCAATTCACCAAAACGTCGCCACAGCTGTCTTTCCAGTAGCTCGACTTTGCCCTTGAGAAGCCCCTTCTGCATGCCCGCCTGCATACCCTCTTCTTTTCCCAGTTGCTCTATCGACGTGATGTAAACCATCTTCGATTCCTCCTCCAGTGTGTTCAGATCCTGCCTTAACTGAGCCTGCAAATCCTTGGGCTTCGCATCATCCAGTCAATCACTCGAAACAGATCCACCACCTGCTGCCGATCAAATCCCCGCCGGTACAAACCCTGCACCAGCTGCCACTTGGCCATATGGCGCGCTCGGGCATCCTCCTTGGTCTCTCGCGTGGCCAGGTGCGCAAGCGTCACCACCGCAAACGGATTACTGCTGTCGCCAAGCCTTCTCTGTTCACCTGACCAGTCCAGCAGCTTGGCCACCGGAAAACGCAGCGCCAGCTCGCAGCCACAGCTTTCATAACGAAAGACCTCCGGTCGCCAGTTTGCCCGCTCATCAGCTAAAACCGCCAGGCTGGCGATCGGCTGGCGGTAACGATCATAGAGCCGGTAGTGATAGACGAACATGCGTTCGGCAAACTCGTCTTGCGGGTCGCCCTGCACCTCGATATGGATGTAGACCCATTCGGCCTGGCCACTCAGGCAGGCTACCCGCACCAGTTTGTCGACGAAGCGTTTGCCGAGTTCTCCGTCATGCACCACGGCCCGCAACTCTTGATCAAGAAACAGGTAGGGCTGCTGCCAGTCGATGCGCGCATAAGCCGCAGGAAAGTAGAAATGC
>JBEDGK010000049.1:0-5656 GCA_041174665.1 Pseudomonadota bacterium | reverse complement strand
TTATTCACCTTCGCAGCTGGTACAGGATGCGCGTCGGCATGGGGTAGAGGTGCTTGCCGTCGATGTCCTCTGTAGCGACTGGGAAGCGACACTTGAAATCACCGAAAACACTCAACCTGCGGTCAGGTTGGGCATGAATCTCGTGCGCGGCTTGCCACAGGAGGCTGCATGGCGTATTGAAGAGGCGAGGGCAGTACGGCCATTTTCCGATCTGCGCGATCTGGCCCTGCGCGCGTCATTGTCTTCGGTGGATATCCAAGCGCTGGCTGCTGCAGACGCGCTAAAAAATCTCGCCGGTCATCGACGTGAAGCACTATGGCATGCATCGACTGCAGCACCCGGAAAAGGCTTGCTCAGAGGTGCGTTGCCAGAGCCTGAAATTATCCACTTACCCCCACCCTCAGACCTCGATCAAACAGTGAGCGACTATCGCACACTTGGACTGACACTAGGTCGTCATCCGCTGAGCTTCTTGCGCAAGCAGTTGCTCGATAAACGGTTCATGACAGCAGAAGTATTGCGAACTTATCAGCAAGGACAATTCGCACGTGCGTGCGGCATTGTCACGGTACGCCAGCGACCAGCCACCGCCAAAGGAACGATATTCGTCACCCTGGAAGATGAAACCGGCAATGTGAATGTCATTGTCTGGTCTTCGCTGATCGAACAACAACGGCATGAGCTTTTGAATTCCTCATTACTTGGTGTCTATGGAATATGGCAGACAGAAAACAATGTGAACCATTTGATCGCTAAACGGCTACTCGATTTATCCTCGCTGCTAGGTACGCTAGCCATCGAGAGCAGAGATTTCACTTAGTGAAATTTTGCAAAATTTTGACCAGAACCATTAGGTCATGGTCGGTTACATAGCCGCAGTCTTATCACTCACCGACTCAATTTACCGCAGGAATGTCATGGCTAAAGCAGATCGCAACTCTTCATCAGACTACTATCCTTCATCGAATACCTATCCTGATCCTTCTGAGCATCAGAACAACCATAATACGCCCGAGAGAAATGAGGTTTCCGGAACAGGAGTCTCTCAGCAGAGCAAAGAGAAAGAAAAATCAAATGATCATACGACCACTCGCGGTGGCGTGAAGATACCGAAATTGCAGACAAAACTTGTCACTCAGGACCGCGATAACCTGCCTCAATTTTCACTTTCACGAGTGAGTAATTCTGGTCAGTATTCAACCGGAACGGGAGCACCCGGTCCAAAACCGGAAATTTTAATCGGCATGCCGGGAAGTCCGTTATCTAAAGCAACATCGCCACGGCAGCAACAAGACACATCAGACAAGCCACTATCGCCGCGCCATCAGCAGACGCAAAGCTTAGACACTTCACTGCCTGCCAGTCCACGCAAAATGTTTGGCCAAGGACCTGTACCGCAGAGTTCTCGGTCACTGAGATATGAGAAAAATGACTCTACTCAGAAAAATACCGGCAGCTTGTCTCCCCGTGATGTCGCTAGTCCGTCGGTGCAAGTAACCGATACCCATGACACCGTCTTGGGAACAACTGTTACCAACAGTAAGGCACCGGTCAAAAGCGCAGAGGCTAGTCAGCTTATTAATCCCGATGATCTTTTGACATTATTGGAACAAGACTTAACGACAAATCCTCAATCCAACAAGCCAAAAACAGATCCGTCGGCGGACGATGTCACAAAAATCGTGCGGGTGCGCGCGCGTGTCAGCAGTCGCATGCTGGGCGAAGCTCCTCCTGTTTCGCCGCGCTCAGCGCAATGGGCTCGAGGGAAACCCACTACTGCTGACCGCATGATGGCGAGCACTGGGGCATCGGCTACTTCACGAAGCAGTGCGATATCAACGACTGCGCAGCTGTATTCAAAAGCGACTTTAGATCTTTTAAAACAAGGAAATCCTGAATCTATCAAATCGATTGCCCGAATAGATCCGCATATTGCTGCAGCCGATATGCCGAAAACCTTGCGGCCATTTTACGTATCGGGATCGCAAGCATCTTTCCCTATCGCCCCTTTGTTAAGGCAGCTATACAAGACAGATCTGGAAGGGACCCAGCAATGGAAAAATGCGGAGCATTTAACGAAGGATGCAATCAAGCGATGTGATCGTTCCATACAGTTTGGAGAGACCGCCGGACCGAGAAAGGATCATGAGATAGCGAAGCTTAAACCTTTGGCAGAGACGGTCATCAACACCTTGTTTCCTGCAGAAACAAATTCAACCACCACTGAGGCCAGACAATCGGTCAGAAGACTGAGCCAAAGTTTTCTGACCAATGATTTTGTTAACAATATACTTTTCGCAGTTGATCAGTCCGTTATTGAAAGATGTCAGGCTGATGATAGCCTTAAAATTGGTGATATCAATGCAACACGCTACGCCATTTTTTTTGATCTGATTTTGACTCGTATGACACTTCCTATGCTGATCAAGCTATTTCCGGAAATTCCTAACCAGTCACAAATTTGGATGCAATCAGCATTGAGAGAAAGTTTGAAAAATGCGATGCCTTCTATTGCGACAGACTTTTTTGAGCAATCTCTGAAAGCAATGCCAGAGAAGCACCGCTCTTTTATCAATCAGAAGGCCAAGCAGGAGGAAGTATTTTTACGGAAAGCGCAGGAAGATTTTCGTGAAAAAAGGATTGCAGAAATTAAAGCGAAAAGTAATTCAAGCAGACAAATGAATTACTATAACGCCATTGCAGACCAAAAAAAGAGGCGCGACTACACAAAAAATAATAAAGCTCTTTACGACAAGGTTCTCGGCGATTTGAATACTGAATCTTTGGATGATGCGGTAGCAGATTTGATTGGCAGAGAAATTACAAAAAAACTAAAAAACTATGACCAACTCCAAACCATCGATCAAATCAAACAAGATCTTTTATCTATCTTCAATAGCTTACCTAAAGATAAAGTTGGCAATGAGCTGAGAACTATTAGCCAAGGCCTTAATGAACAAGTGGGTGAGGAAACCAATACCCGAGTCAGGCGTAGGACTGTTGCGTTTAATGTGGATCTTGTTCCGCAGTGGTTTGCAGAACTTGGCGATAACATTTCGAACTTCGGTGATCAAACTATTATTCACCAAGCGGTGATAGAGACCTTCAACTATGAAGAACCGATGGCAAACTCTTCGATGACTACAACGACAACCACCACCAACTCACCAACCACTACCACTACCACGACAACAACCACCACCACTACCACGACAACAACCACTACACCAACGAGAACCACGACTACTGCGCCTAGCGTAGCGCTTTCTCAGGCGATGAAGGCAGGTACTGACGGCCAGGTACCTGATTTGACAACGGTGTCGTCATTTTTTGATGATGTCAACGAGGAGTTTGATACCTGACAACGAAAAGCGGCCGAGGTTTTTCCCCGGCTGCTTTTCTCTTCTTATGCCAGCATGAGCTGCTTTTCGCTCATGCTGCATTTCGGGTCTCGCCACGTCCCGTCGCGGAGAATTCCCCCTCCTGCAAGCGGGCCAGCAAGTCAAACACCTCGTCTTTCGACAGCACGTAGCGCTCCATCAGCGTATCTTTTAATTGCGCCATCCATTCCCGGTAGCTGGCTATCGCGTTCAGGGTGCGCTCGTACAGTTCATCGGCTTTCTGTTCCAGCTCCTGTACTGAGGCGTCGGGCGCCCCATCGCGCCTGAGCTGACGGTAATCCAGCTTGGAGCGGGAATACATCGACAGCTGGTTGACCATTAACTCTAGTCGCGCCGTGACCTTCTGGATATCATTCTGGCTGCCTACAGAAATACCGCGTGCGCCATAGAACAACTCTTCCGCCGCCACACCACCGTACAACTGCATCACATCCTGCTCCAGCTCTTCGAGTGTCTGCAAGTCGGTGTCTGGCGTGGTTGAGAGTACGTAGCCCAGCGCGCCCAGCTTTGATACCGATTCGGTGCTGATTTTCAGCAGCGATGATCTGGCCTTCACTTCCTCCATCGGCAGTCCCTGCTTGAGCAGGGGATCAATCTGCATGAAAAAATGTCCCAGCTCGTGCAGCGCCACCCGCTCGCGCAGCTTATGTTTTTCGGCGCTGGCAGCGCGGTCGGTCAGACCGATGGTGCTGCGTTCGAATGCCCGGAATAAAAGATGCGTATCGATCTGGCAGCGCTCCTCAATGGCGATCATGCTGGCCCGGTCCACCACGCTTTCCAGCAGGGCAGGGGAGAGGCTCGCGGTAATCTCGGCTACATAATCGAGGTTCAGCCGCTCCCAGGCGACCACGGCCTCATCTTTCCGGCCCAGGAACACCCCGAGCAGTTCACGCCGTTCGGCCTTGTTTGGCATCCGAAAGTTGATCTTCACCGAGAAGCGACGCAGCATCGCTTCGTCCATCTCGCTATTGGTGTCATCAAAGTTGGATGCCACCACCCAGATCACGCCGTTGCCCTCATCGCTCTTTATGCCATCCAGCAGTCCAAGCAGCGTGTTGGCGGTATCGTCATCCCACTTGCGATCGCTGCGACCGCGCTGCATGAAAAGACTCTGCGCTTCATCCAGGAATATGAGGCAGCGGCCCTGCGCACAGGCTTTTTTGTAGATTGCGTTCAGTGTCTTCGACCCGCCACCGACAAGACCAGATTCCAACCCGGAACCGGAGGCTTGAATCAGCGGTATATCGAGCTGCTTGGCCAGATAGCCGGCGAGCTTGGTCTTGCCCGTGCCCGCCGGGCCGGTCAGCATCACATTGAAGGGCTTGTCGATATTGTGCGACTTGTAGAGCTCGCAGTTACGGATCATCGATTCGAGATGCGCGACCTCGCGCTTGATGTCTTCCATGCCGACCAGATCATCCATGCTGCCGCTGAGCTTGTTCGGCCGCGTGACTGACACACCACCGCCGAGCCCCGGCATGCTTTTCTTGAGCGCGACGGTTATCAGCACCAATAGCAGCAAGCCGATGGCGTTACGACCCACGAATCCACCGGCGTTTTGCCACAAGCTTTGTGGCGGATCCTGATCTCGAAGCACTTCCTCGTGAGTGCTCAGCCATTCCGGCTGTGCGATGGCATACGGAATGCCGTTCTTGAGCAGCACCTCACGTTCGAGGTTCACATGCGTGGTGCTGGGTACCTTGACCGAGAACAGCTTGGCCTGGTCGTTGTATTTGATGACATAACGTGGCGAATCCGACAGCGGCTGCGCAAGTAACAGATATTCAAGACGCCCACGATTTTCAGGCAGCGAAGTGACCAGAGAAATATCCTGACTGTAGACCACTTGTGAATGCTCAAGCAGCTTGGGCGCTCGCTCGATGGAAATGATGACTGCGCTGAGCAGCAGCAACGCGAATAATGCTGTCTGAAGACGAGTGTTCTTCAGAGACTGCGCGAGCGATGGAAAATTAGGCATGAAAACTCTTCGTGAAAATGCCGCGGCCTGCGGCGAGGCGGCGTCAGAGTTGAGGCAGGGATTGCAGGATTATGTGAGGCCGGAGTAGGACAAGACCGGGCTGAAGAAGTTGCCCGGTCGAAGAGATTTCTAAGGAGGAGAGTCGACGGCGCGTATCGCCGGCGGCTCAGACCAGCCCGAGGATACGACCCAGCTCGGCCAGATAGGGCGTATCTCGCAGTACCTCACCCTCGACACTGGCGATCAGATCGTCCAGCTTGCCATGGGTGCCATGCAG
>JBEDGK010000048.1:0-5346 GCA_041174665.1 Pseudomonadota bacterium | reverse complement strand
TCATGCAGATTACAACCGAGGTCAATTGACGGGTGCCGGTTACTACCAGCGATGGATTCATCAAGGGCGTCGCATCAGCGCGGCAACTGCGTTTCTCACACCGGCGAAGGCCACAGGCCGGCTGGAGGTGAAGACGCGTGCGCATGTGACGAAGATTCTGTTCGAGGGCAAGCGCGCAGTTGGTGTGGAATTTCAGCGCGAGCGCGGCGGGCCGCTGCAGCGTGTGACGGTGCGGCGCGAATTGATTCTATCGGCAGGTGCGGGCAATACGCCGAAGATCTTGCAGCTCTCAGGCGTAGGGCCCGCGGAATTTTTGCAACAGATGGGTGTGCGCGTGCTGCATGCGATGGAGCAGGTAGGCGAGAACTTCCAGGACCATTACATGGTGCGCACCATCCTGCGCGTGAAGGGTGTCACCACCATCAACCACACCGCGCGCGGTGCGCGCTTGCTTGGCGAGATCATCAAGTGGGCGCTCGGTAAGCCCAGCGTTCTGGCGATCAGCCCGTCGGTGGCCTACGCATTTGCCAAGTCGCGTCCGGAAGTGGCGCTCGACGACCTGCAGTTTCATTTTTCGCCTGGAAGTTACGCATCAGGCGTCGCGGGCAAACTGGATGATTTCCCCGGCATGACACTCGGCTACTACCAGCTGCGTCCGACCAGCGTAGGCAATGTGCGCCTGCGTTCGCTGGATCCTTTCGAGCTGCCGGCCGTGCAACCCAACTATTTGCAAAGCGAACAAGATCGTCGTGTGGCGATTGATGCTCTGCGGCTGGCAAGACGCATTTTGCACAGTGCGCCCTTCCAGAAATACATCGAGCGCGACGAATTCCCACCACCCAGTGCGACGACCGACGACGAGCTGCTCGACTGCGCACGCGAGCGCGGCACGACCAGCTGGCACTTTATCGGCAGCTGCAGCATGGGCAAGGTGGTCGATGCAGAGCTGCGCGTCAAAGGTCTGGATGGCTTGCGTGTGGTGGATGCCTCGGTGATGCCGACTATGCCTTCGGGGAATACTGGCGCACCCACCATGATGATCGCTGAAAAAGCTGCGGATATGATTCTCGGACGCGCACCGCTTCCCGTTGTCTGAACTCGCCGGCAGTAGATGAGTACGCAGCGGCAGCTGGCACGATAGTGTGGCAGACTAGAGCTCATATGACGTTTCTACTGCCTACCGATGAAGCCCGCTGATTTCACCCTGGACAATTTGCTGAAGCTTGAGCCTGAGGTCTTGTACCAGAGAGCGCTCCGCTGGCGTAACGGCGATGAGGTACCGCAGGATCTGCGCAGTGCACGTCGCCTGTTTGGCTTCGCCGCGCTGCACGGGCATGCCGCCTCGCGCTACATGCTCGGTCTGATGAATGACAAGGGCGAGGGAGGCGAGAAAAATCCGGTACGCGCGCTGATGTGGTTCCGGCTTGCCGCTGGTCGAGATGAGCCGCGCGCGGCGGCGCAGATTCAGCGTTTATCTTCCGAGCTGAAGCCCGCCGAGGTCAGGCAGGCGCAGGCCTTGATGGTCGAGGGCGATCATGCGCGCCAGAGTTTTTCCAGAGCACGGCGCGAAGCAGACAGTGAGGCCATGTCGTTTCTTGGCCGCTGCGTATTTGAAGGTGTGGGTGCCGAGCCTGATCCCGAGCTGGCCTTGAACTGGTTGCGCCCTGCGGCGGCGATGGATGATCCGAATGCGCAGCTGTTGCTGGCCATCGCCTATGCGTACGGCAAAGGCGCAGCCAGCGATCCGGATGAAGCGCAGCGACTGTTCCGGCTGGCAGCGTCGCAAGAACATATCGAGGCCAATTACGAGTGGGCGAAGTTTCTTGAACAGCAGCCGCACGATCGCAGCGCGCGCATCAAGGCGACCGAGCTGTACGATGTCGCCGCCCGTCACGGCCATCTGAAGTCACAGTTGCGGCTGGGCCAGCTGTTCCGGGAGGCCGAGGTCGGCGCCCTCACCCCTGCCGATGCGTCAGGTAATCCAGAGAACCACGGTCCGCGCAAAAAGCTTGTCTACAAGCAGAGCCATTCGCCGAATCTGGTCTGCGCGTTGCAGTACTTCAGCATGGCTGCCGAGCAGGGACACGTGGAATCACAATTCGAGCTAGGACAGATGTATGCGCAGGGACTGGGTACAGCGCAGCGTTTCGAGGATGCCGTGGCATGGTTCGAGCGCGCTGCACAGCAAGGACACGCAAAAGCGCAATTCAATCTGGCGTTCATGATCTCTCATGGGCAAGGTGTAGAAGCGAGTCTGTTGAAAGCCTACGAGTGGTATCGGATCAGTTATTTGTGCGGTTACGCCATTGCCAAGCAATCGATGGAAGTCGCCAAAAAAAAACTCTCATCCGGCGAGGTCGACATGGCAGACTGGCGTGCCGACAGTTTCATACACAGACTGGAAAAGCAGCCTGATTAACATCGTAGATCCATGACACGCTTGCCTCTGATCTTTCTATGCTGGCTGCGGAATCTTTCGCATATGCGGGTCAGACCGGTATTTACATCTTGCGAGAGACCCGCGATGGCATTCTCTACATCGATCGCGACAGTATCCAGAAAAAAGATAACATGCAGTGCTTGATAAGCAAGCAGGATTTCCATCGGGTGCAGAATCTCGATGGCCACGACTACCAGGGCACTAAAGCGTGGCATCAAATCGGTTGCGCTTCGAAGAAAAATTCGTCAGGTCAGTCTGGACGTTTTTCCGGAAAAACTTGGCTATGGGCAGTACCCTCTACAGTAAAACCGAGGCGCAAGCTCGGAACGAGGCTGATGACAATAGCCAGTCCGGCGTGTTCTGGAGAGGCGTCGGCGGTAAACCCTGATCCGCATCAAAACCGAGTAGCAGGTTGTTCTGTATTCGATCATTCGGGCGATACCTACGCGGCGATCTGCTAGTCTGATTCGTAAGCGGATATTCGGTGATCGTCCCATCAGCCATGAGATAGTCATTGCGGCCGATATTTGCTGGGAATCGCTGAATAAATCCACGAGTTATCGCGAGCCGGCGTAGCTGTACGATGCAGGGCCCAGCAAAATCAGTGGTTTGACACAATTGACTCAACTGAAAAACTGTGAGGTTCTATTTAACCCGTGCTGTCGAAGAAAATTTCGCAGCTTATTTTATGGAAGATTGAAACTATCCCCGTTTCCGATGCTCTATCGCAGGTCCGCAGGCTAACGGCCGTGCCAGCAGGCAAAGCACCTGCGGAGTCTTTATTAGCCACTGAACAAGAGGAAACCGATGAAAACCTGTCTGACCCTTCTGGCGATCGTGATGCTCGCGGCGTGCAGCAATCTGCCCATGACTTCTTCCAAAGCTTCCGGACAAGTGCAGCATCCGGATATTTTCCGGTCCTATCAGGACTGACCAGGATTCATCAATTACCACGCAGGGCGCGGAGGTAGAGACCTCCCTGCTCTGAGTGTGCTGATCATCCGAGAGCTTTCCCGAGAGAGCGAACTCTTCATGTAGAATCTGAACGGTCGTGCTATAAAAAAGACCGAACGGAGACTGCATGGACCTGAACTATGCGCCAGACGATCTGGCGTTCCGCGACATGGTACGCGCGTGGATAGATGCCAATCTGCCGAAAGACCTTCAGCACAAGGTACTGAATCACAAACGCTTGAAGCGTGATGATTTCGTACGCTGGCATTGCATCGTGCACCAACAGGGCTGGGTCGCACCGAACTGGCCAGTAGAGCATGGCGGCACCGGCTGGAGCAAGGTGCAGCAGCATATCTGGGACGAAGAATGTGCACGGGCCGGCACGCCGCCGATACTCGCGTTTGGCGTCAACATGGTGGGCCCGGTCATCATTGCTTTTGGCAATGATGTGCAAAAGCGGCACTATCTTCCGCGCATTCTCTCTTGCGAAGATTGGTGGTGTCAGGGTTACTCCGAACCCGGCGCGGGTTCGGACTTGGCGTCGCTGAAGACGCGCGCCGAGCGCGATGGCGATCACTACATTGTCAATGGCCAGAAAACCTGGACCACGCTTGCCCAGCACGCCGATATGATGTTCTGCCTGGTGCGCACCGACACCGGCGCGCGCAAGCAGGAGGGCATCTCTTTTCTGCTGATCGACATGAAGACACCGGGCATCACGGTGCGGCCTATCATCACGCTGGATGAAGAGCATGAGGTGAATGAAGTCTTCTTCGACAACGTGCGCGTACCGGTGCAGAACCTGGTTGGCGAAGAGAATCGTGGCTGGACCTATGCCAAGTACCTGCTTGGCCATGAGCGAACCAATATCGCTGCCGTCGGCCGTTCCAAGCGTGAGCTGGCATTTATCAAGCGACTCGCATCGCGTATCCACAAGGGTGGTCGGCCGTTGATCGACGACCCGGTATACGCGCAGAAGGTCGCCACGCTGGAAATCGATTTGATGGCTCTGGAAGTGACCGTGCTGCGCGTAATCTTTCAGGAAGCCAAACAGCGCGCACCCGGTCCCGAGGCCTCGATGCTCAAGGTCAAAGGTACCGAGATACAGCAGCGGCTGACCGAACTGATGGTCGAAGCCGCCGGCCCGCTCGGCTTGCCTTTCGATCCGGCCTATCTGGAAGGCGAGCGCGAGCACAGCATCGCCGAAGACGATGACAGCGCGCCGCTGATGCCTTACTACTTCAATTACCGCAAGACCTCGATCTATGGTGGCTCGAACGAGATCCAGCGCAACATCATCACCCAGATGATTCTGGGACTGTGAGGAGACACCATGGACTTTGATCTCTCCCCCGAGCAGCAGCAATTGTCCGATGCGATTACGCGCTGGACCGAGAAGGATTACGGCTTCGAGAAACGCAAGCAGATCATCCATTCCGACACCGGTACTTCCGGGTCCGCATGGCAGGCACTGGCCGAGCTAGGCGTTTTGGCCTTGCCGGTGCCTTCGGATCATGAGGGGTTTGATGGCACGCCGGTCGATCAGATGGTCGTGATGCAGACCTTGGGGCGAGCGCTGGTCGTCGAGCCAGTGTTTGCCACTGCGCTGGGCGTGCAGTTCCTGAAACTGGCGGGCAGTCATGGTGAGCTGCTGTCGCAAGTGGCCAGCGGTGAGTTGAGGCTGGCCTGCGCGTTGAATGAACGTCAGTCGCGGCATGAGTTGCAGGACATCGCCGTCACCGCGCGGCGTGATGGCGACGCCTATGTCATCGGTGGCGAGAAAATCGGCGTGATCCACGGCGCGCAGGCCGGGCAGCTGATCGTCTCTGCACGCAGCAGTGGAGCACAGCGCGACGAGCAGGGTATCTCGCTGTTCGTGATTCCTGCTCACGCCGCTGGAATCAGTATTCGCGATGCACGCAGTAATGACGGACTGCGTATTGCCACCGTTC